>CAYGFI010000152.1:0-11747 GCA_964349045.1 uncultured Chitinophaga sp. | reverse complement strand
GCACATACGGACACAACAAGGACATGAAAATACATGAGGGTTCTCCCGCTCAAGCAGGACAGGCTATGAGAAACAACTTAATATGCAATAACATAACTCAAATATTTTCGAATGAAACCCTCATGCACATACGGACACAACAAGGACATGAAAATACATGAGGGTTCTCCCGCTCAAGCGGGACAGGCTATGAGAAACAACTTAATATACAATAACATAACTCAAATATTTTCGAATGAAAACATTCAACAAAATCAACCTCATCACAGGTTGGATTCTTTTTACGGTGGCATCCGTGGTTTACCTGCTTACAATGGAACCCACAACCAGTTTCTGGGATACCGGTGAATTTATCTCAACCGCTTTTAAGCAGGAAGTCGGGCATCCCCCGGGAGCGCCATTTTTTATGATCATCGGACGGTTTTTTACTCTGTTTGCCGGAGGAGATGTTTCAAAGATCGCGGTGTCGATGAACTCAATGTCAGCCCTGGCATCGGGCTTTACGATCTTATTTCTTTTCTGGACCATTACCCATCTGGCAAAGAAAATGGTGATTACCGATGAAGATTATTCAACAGGAAAAATTATAAGTGTACTGGGTGCAGGTGCAGTTGGGGCCCTGGCTTATGCTTTTTCCGATACATTCTGGTTTTCAGCTGTTGAGGCCGAAGTTTACGCTACTTCATCTTTATTCACGGCCTTTGTTTTCTGGGCCATCCTGAAATGGGAAAATATCGCCAATGAACCTCATGCCAACCGCTGGCTTATTCTTATAGCGTTCCTTATGGGATTATCAATAGGTGTCCACCTTTTAAACCTCCTCGCTATTCCGGCCATAGTTTTTGTATACTATTTCAAGAAATATAAACCTACAATCTGGGGAATTGCAGCTTCTTTGGGAATATCTGTTGCTATCCTGGGAGCTATTATGTACATAATAATTCCCGGATTAGTTTCTCTTGGAACTCAGTTTGAGCTCATGTTTGTAAATGGATTTGGTATGCCGTACCAATCCGGACTTATTTTTTACTTTGCGGCGCTGTTTATTGTACTGGGTTTCCTGATTTACCGCAGTCACAAAAAACTTCAGGTGGTCTGGAATTCAATTCTGGTGGCTTTCACCATGATAGCCATTGGGTATTCCTCTTATGCAGTGATTGTTATTCGTTCTGTGGCAAATACTCCCCTTAATGAGAGTGCACCGGATACTGCATTCGATTTACTCCGGTACCTGAACCGGGAACAATATGGTCAGACACCATTGTTTTACGGAACTTATTTCAATTCTCCCCCCATTAAAATAATAGACGGGAAGCCTTTGTTCTATAAGGAAAACGGAAAGTATGTAAAAGTGAAACAAAGGGATTATGAATATGATCCCAATTTTAAAGGATTCTTCCCAAGGATGTGGAGCGAACGACCGGAACACATTCAGGAGTATATTTATTGGGCCGGAATGAATGAAGCCAACCTGTACCAGGTACAGTCAGATGAACAGGGAAAACCGGTTCGGAACCGTAACGGAGAGGTGTCGTTCGATAGGAATAACCCGCTTAAGACACCTTCATTCGGAGAAAACCTGAAATTCTTCGTACGGTATCAGGTAGGATTTATGTATTTGAGGTATTTCATGTGGAACTTCGCGGGTCGTCAGAACGATTTGCAGGGAAATGGAGAACTAACGAAAGGAAACTGGATCAGCGGGATTAATTTTATCGACGAGGCCCGTCTGGGTCCGCAGGATAATCTGCCCGACCATTTGAAAAATAATAAAGCCCGCAACCGTCTGTTCCTGTTACCCCTTTTGCTTGGAATAGCAGGTATTATCTTTCAATATCAAAAACAAAATAAGGATTTCTGGGTAGTTACTCTTTTGTTTGTACTTACCGGGTTTGCAATCCTGGTTTATCTGAACCAATATCCTTTGCAACCCAGGGAACGGGATTATGCCTACGCGGGTTCGTTCTATGCTTTCACCATCTGGATCGGACTTGGCGTTCTCTGGCTGATTCAGCTTATTTCGAAAAACTACAGATCAGTTGCAGCTGCCGGAGGAGTAACCTTAATTACCACCGCCCTGGTTCCGGGAATTATGGCCGCTGAGAACTGGGACGATCACGATCGTTCCGGGCGCTATACTGCACGCGATTTTGCTTATAATTACCTGAATTCCTGTGAAAATAATGCAGTATTGTTCACCAACGGTGATAATGACACTTTTCCCTTATGGTACATTCAGGAAGTTGAGGGGGTAAGGACGGATGTACGGGTTATTAACCTGAGTTATTTCACGGCAGACTGGTATATTAAACAGATGCAGATGCAGGTTTACGATTCGAAACCGGTGCGTTTTGGGTTAACCGAAAAACAATACCGGCAGGGAACCCGTGACTATGCAGTGTTTACAGATGATGCGAGGGTAATGATCGAAGAGAAATATCAGGCAAATAAAGCCACTTTTGAGAAAGAATATGAAACCATTTTTTCTGCTTTCCTGAATATTGTTAAAAATTCAAAGGTTCCTGAACTGGCTGCCAAAGATTATGAGGAGATTAGAAAAGGTTATCAGAATTTTACGGTTGAGAAATTTATCGGAATTATCGGGGCAATTGAACGTAATAAGGTCTTTGATGTTAATGCCGGAGATATGAGCGATGTCAGAAAACGTGCCGAATCAATGATCAAACGTATCGACCAGGCCCATCTCCCTTTCAGTTCTGCAATGAAATTTCTCAAGTCGGAAGACCCGAGGTTTCAGCGCGGTCAGTATTTCTTCCCTGCAAAAAAGTTTATCCTGACTGCAGATACCGCTAAACTCAGGACGGATGGCGTTATAAAAGGAGATCTCCTTAATTCAATGGTTTCAGAAATCCGCTGGGATATCGGTAAGAGAAATATCTCCAAGAACGGGATTATGACCATGGATCTTATTGAATCAAATAACTGGGAAAGGCCTGTCTATTTTGCCATAACAGCATCTAAGGATAACTATCTCAACCTCGACAGGTTTCTTCATCGCGAAGGGCTTGCTTACAGGCTTCTTCCGGCTACCGGCAGGAATAACGACCTTTTTTCGGGAAGTGTTAATACAGAAATCATGTATCAAAACCTCATGGAAAAATTCCGTTGGGGAGGTATTGAAAATCCTGATGTTTACCTGGATGAGAACAACATGCGGATGATCAGCAATTTCCGCTATAGTTTTGCTTCTCTGGCAAATGCTCTTTTTGAAGAAGGTAAAACCGATAGCGCCAGCAAGGTGCTTGACCGCTGCCTGGAGCTTACACCGGATGAAAGGGTCCCGTTTAATACATCCGTTATTCCGCTTATTCAGACCTATTATAGTATTAACGACACGGTAAAAGCAAATGAAATTCTGGAAACATACCTGGTAACACTTGATCAGGAATTGGTTTACTATAAGGATCTTCAGATCTTTGATCCGGTTAAGTTCCAGTTACTTAACAATGATTTTCAAATGAATATGAGCGCTTTGTATAATCTGTTCTCATTGTCAAGTTCTTTCCGGCAGAAGGAAGTTGCTGATAAGGTCATACAGATCATGCAGCGATATGACGGTGGTATGTCCGGATTTGGAAGGTAAAAGGAAAAATATGTTCATCGTACGCCCTCCTGAGATAATAATCCGAATGATGCCTCGCGTTACCTGGGGCTTCTACGGTGAACTCAGGAAAGTATTTCTGAGTTTCGACGACGGACCCACACCGGATGTAACACCCTGGGTGCTGGATCGGCTTAAAGAATTTAATGCAAAAGCAACTTTCTTTTGTCTGGGTCGTAATGTGGACCATAATCCGGATATTTATACTCAGATCCTCAACGAAGGACATTCGGTGGGGAACCATACTTACAGCCATTTAAAAGGCTATGGAACCCGTAATCAGCAATATTTTGATGATATCGAACTGGCGCGCAACCTGATTGACTCGGAGTTGTTTCGTCCTCCTTACGGACGAATACTCAGTTCACAGATCACCGCGATCCTCAAAAATTACCGGATAATTATGTGGGATGTGTTAAGTTATGATTATAATCGCAGGGTTTCGGGGGATACCATCGTTCGAAATGTTACCGGAAATGTCCGGTCAGGGAGTATCATCGTCTTTCACGACTCGGCTAAAGGCAGAAAAAATTTATACCATGCTTTACCGGAGGTTCTGAAGTATTTGAGTGATGAGGGATATGAGATGCTGGCAATACCGATGAAGAGGGTGGATGTGGAAAAACTTGATGTAAAAAGAAAAGGTTAAGCGCAGTCCCGACGACAAGTCGGGACGCTAAGGCAGTTAAAAAACGCAAAAAAAACCACGTTCCCTTTGCGTCATAGAGTTACCGCGATCCGTATGCTGCTAAAGCTTTCCTTGAGCGCTGAAGCTACTCAGCGGAGGCGCTCCGCGAACGCTGAAGCTTCTCTGCGGAGGCGTTAGCAGAGGCGCAGCAGTATCTGCATTTAACCATTTCTTTCCCTAAACCCAAATACCTTCCTGTAAAATCTTCCCTGCTTTTTATACCATCCCCGACTACCCAGTTTTGAAATCAAATTCATCCTTAATTCCTTATCGGTAATGGCTCGCAGAGGTTTGACCACATAACCTGAAAATAGACGTATCAAAAGCAGGGACATCATTCCCACGAAAGGGTAACGTATGTTCAGAAAATAACGGAAGCGATAGGCATGAAAGAACAGCGGGGGATTTATACGGTTAGTCGGAGTTATGGCGAATGTATCGTAGGTTATATCGAGATATCCGGAGGAGGTCCTTCTGAAATGTCCGAAATCAGACAAGACCTTCTCAGGGTCTGCACGACCTGAAAGCAATAACAAATCATAAAGGTTTCTCATGAACTCCCGTGCATAAATACGCGACCGGTGATCCATCTGACCATGGATAAAATTATGGATGATCTTGTGTTCATCTGACATGACCAGGCAACCCGGATAAAAAGTGATTCTTTTTGCAGCCTGCATCGTCATTTCCGTATTAAAGTACTTTGAATATTTCCGGCCAACAGGCATCCGGTGAAGCTCTGCATATACCGGTTCACCAGGTTTAAAAAGGATAGGGTAGTGTCTGCTCTGGTTTTTCTGTGCAGGATTGTAGTTATAATTGCTCCGGTAACCATCACTGATCAGAATTTTAGCTGCATCTTCAAACTTCTCCTCAGGGACCAGTAAATCAATATCATGAAGAATTCTCTCTCCCGGGTATTTGTAAACGCCATCCAGAATATTCCCCACCCCCTTCATATAAAGAGGGCTGATTCCTTCTTTGCTTAGAACGACAGTTAACTTCTCCGTTTGTTTGATTACTTCAAGGTTACGGGTAGTAGTAAGGTCAAATATATATTTCAGATGTTTCAGAACTTCACCGGGAAAGAATTCATCCAGCTTATGATCCTGTATTTTTGGAAAAAGAGCCTGAAGGATAAGGTGTTGATCGGCCAGGGCAACAAACTGCTCCCATGGGATATCGTCTTTTTGCAACACCTGTATTATTTCCTCAGGTTGAGGATTAACATCCAACGCAAGGATTTTTCCGAGAAGGAAGTAGGTTTGGTATATGTTCATTCTAGAACTCCTTCATAAGCAAAAAATCGGCAATATGTTTGTGTTGAATACCTTCAACAGTATCCTTCCACATTTCATCCATTGTTACAACATATTTGGGATAGTGATCCTTTAAATCAAGCAAAGGTGCATACTCCCGCTCTATAGTTGATTTTTCTTCCATTTTGTAAGCAATCTGTATATAGACTTTCTTATCTTTCATTTCGGCAATGAAATCAATCTCCTTATCATCAGCTTTCCCTACAAATACATTATAACCTCTGCGCTTAAGTTCAAGCATCACAATATTTTCAAGTACACCTGAAATATTTCTATCCCTGAATCCCATAACAGCATAAAGAAGGGATTGATCGGCAATATAATATTTTTCTAAAGTCTTGAGAATCTCTTTTCCCTTAACATCATATCGGGGAATCCGATAAACAATAAAGGCTCCCTCCAGAGCATTGAGATAATTATAAACCGTGTTTAGATCGATTTTGCGCTGCTGGCTTTTAAAATAATCTGCAACATTTTTCGCGGAGAATTTATTGCCAATGTTATCAAAGACGTACTTTACAACTCTTTCCAAAAGTTCAACATCCCGGATATTATATCGTTGAACGGTATCACGAAGAATGGCTGAAGAATAAATATCGTAGGCTATCTTATAGGCTGTATCATAGGAATATTCACCAGTATGCAGCACAGGAAATCCACCAAGACGTAAAAAATTTACGAACTCATCATGATTATCAGAAATTTTCTTTTTAGAAAGTGATTTTTTGAAAATCAGGTGTTCTTCAAAAGAAAGGGTATGAATATGAATCTCAACGTAACGCCCGGCCAGGTATGTTGCCAGTTCTGAGGATAAAAGCCGGGAGTTGGAACCCGTAATATATACATCGGCATTGAAATCTATCATAAAAGAATTTACGGCCTTTTCCCAGTCCTTAACTTCCTGAATCTCGTCAAGAATGATATAGTAACGGCTTTTATTTATGATTTTATCCCTGATGTATTTGTATAGCTTTTCGGCTTTATCCATTTCCGAAAATTCAAAACTTTCAAAATTAACAGAGATGATATTATTTTTATCTATCCCAATTGCCAGCAATTCCTTTCTGAGTAAGCTCAGAATGGCAGATTTACCGCATCGCCTTATACCGGTAATGACCTTGATAAACGGCTTATCGATAAACCCGCGAAGCTGGTTTAAATATAAATCTCTTTTGATCATTGAGAGAAATTTATAGGGTTATAACCACAAAAATAGTATAAAATAATGAAGTTTTTATGGTTGTAGGCTAAAGAAATACTTGCTTTGATGAAGGTCTTCCTTTCTTTGTTAAAAATATTCTTACACCGAGGACACAGAGGAGAGCAGAGAAACACAGAGTTTTATACTCTCAAAAATTTATCCCGAAGGGATAATAGGTATATAGAAAAATGTACAAATGTGCGGATATTCGACCCCAGCGGGGTCGAACAATCTTCCAATCATTAATTTCTATTAATATGCAACCTCCCTGAAGTCAGACTACCAATCAGGGAGTTATTCAACTGCTCCAAAACAAGCCTGAAATCTGTTTTATGGCCAGCTGGTTATCGGAATACTCCATTTCAAAGCATTCGAGTGAAGGAAACCATCTGATAAATTTCCTTGCGTGTTCGGGGGAGTGTGAAACCCAGGCTTCTTCGTTAAATCGCTTTAGTGCTTCCAGGGCAGGCACTTTGCGAAACGAGAAGGAAGAGCCGGGCTTATATTTTACAAATACCAGTGCCCTTACCGGCAGAGGTTTGTAAAAATCCCCATCATTGGGAAAGGGAATGTATTTCAGCGTCTTTTTTGAGCCTTTGAAATGGAACTCCCTGGCACTGTCCAGCTCAGGATAGAAAGGTGGCAGAACATTGTAAGCCCCATCTTTAACAGAAAGTGCTGCAGGGAAGGGCCAGGCTTTGCATAAGCGGGCATCGATGGGAACGTAATCGTCGGCGACAAATTTAAACCCATGTCTGCTAAGCAGGGCCGCGAGGGTGCTTTTGCCTGAGCCACTTTCGGTTGAGAGGATAATGGTTTGCTTTCCGTTACTCACTGCCGATCCGTGAATAAAGGAAAGCCAGCCCTTATCGGATTTTCCGTAAAGGAGGCCTGAAATCTCAATGAAAATTCTTCGCTTCAGAAGGTTGGCATCCTCTTCTACCCAGGCTTTGTCAGCAATTTTTAATAGGGTTGAAGAACCCGAAGTAAATGCCTCAAGCCGGAAATGCGGTTTTATAATGCGATTCATCTCAAGATGGGCAAGGGAAGGATGAATCATATATTCCAGCAAACGGGAGCCGAATAAAATCTCAAATATTTTACTCTTAAACCGGTATCTGTGAACCGAGTAAAAATTTTCTGGAGAGACAAATTTTTGGGCTGAAAAAATCTCCTGTGAATGAAATGAAGAAGTAGTTAATTTCCTGATTTCTAATACAATGTCATGAACAAATTTCAGACTTTCAGAACCGTTTAATTTGTACTTTTTGGAGATTCTTTGAGAGATTTTCTCAGGCTCTTCGCCAGAATTATAATGGAGGTAGACAAACCAGGCAGGGTCCTCAAATTGTATCCATGAGTTGCTTTCTTCGAACCAGATAATATGAGCATTGCCGATTTTTTTTATTATTCTTTTTTTCGGGGAAATCGACATGAGGTTATTCTTAAGCCGGCAAGGAATCGATTTAAATTAAGAAATAATAAATCTCTGGAACCATAGGTTTACCATGTATCCGGATTATCCGCATCAAGAGATGAATCCTGTGCCTGGGCTTTATCCGGTTTGTTAAGCAAGAGCAGCATGGTGGAAGCTGAAAATGCTACGAGCCCCATTTTTTTCATGGCTTCTCTGCGGGAGATCTCTTCCTTGTTAACAACCGGTTTGTCTTGTTTTTTACGATCTTTCATTTCTGTAATTCTCTATTTCCTGATCAAGTCTTCTTAATTTTTCATACTCAGCACAATTTGTTAATCTGAGATTAACACCCTGTTGGTTTGAGAAACGCCTTTGCCCGAAACCTTCACGATATAAATACCTGCCTTCAATGAAGAAGCATTTATTATATTCAGATTTGTAGGTTCAAGTTGGGAATCTGAAATCTTCCTGCCAAGGAGGTCATAAACCGATACAATGCAGTCTTCAGTTATGTTTCCCCTGATAAATATTTCTTTTTTCACTGCAAAGGTAGTGATTTTCTGGTAATTCGGAAGTTTAAATCCATTAGGACCTTCAACCGTATGCAGGAAGAATCTTCCGTTTCCTTTTGTTCCCTCCGGTACGGAAAGCTCGTATTTTGATCCGGGAGTACCAAGATCTGTAAAAATTCCAAGCTGGCGGTCTTCAAGTACAGAAATATATCCTGCAGGAAGAGATTTAATATCGGCAGTGAATGAGATCAGCCCACCTTCCAGACAATTCAGTCCAACAGGAACACACATTGAATCAGTTTCTATAGATGGCAGACACTGAATCATAAATTCATAACCGTTATCCTCCAGCAGTTGTGTAGACAGGCGAAACAGTGTATCCCCGCGGAATAATCCCCCGTCGTAGGAAATATCAAGTCCTTTGGTCATATCGTCCCTGAATCGCAATATGGTGTACAATGTATCAGAATTCTTATTAACATTTAAACGAATTTCATCAAAAGGTGAACCAGATGACTTTTTTAAGAAATTCGGATTTCCATGTGACTGCATGGCTGGTGTAAAATCAATGTCTGAATTTCCAACGGCAACTTTTACCACAAATCCCTGCCCGGGCTGAAGATAGGTAGCAGCGTCGGAATTATTAATAAGAGTATAAGTTGTCCCACTCCAGAAGTAAGCACCAACAAAAGAAGGAAACAGGTTCGCACTGTTTACATCCAGAAAATTAGTTACACCAGTATTGGTATTTAATGCGATTGAGGATGGGTAAGGATTTCCTACTGAGTTCCAGCCAAAATGGGTTCTTAACGCGGCCAGGCTTATGTTTCCTGAATCGAGTAATCCTGAAAATGTAACAACGCCGGATGGATCCCTGCGCACAAGATAGCCCTGACCTGGTTCTAGATTTCCTGCACCTTCAATATTTGCAGAAGTAAAATATGTCCAAACGCCATTAGGTTCATCATAATATTCCATACCGTATATTATTGGATTGCTGCCTTTATTAGGAATACTGTTTGCTGCATTTCCAATAAATGAACTGATAGAATAGCCGGAAACTGAAGATGATAAGTTGTGCCAAACGTTTCCTGCCCCTCCTGTAATGTATCGTTCAACATTTGTTGTACCGGCTCCACTTACTGATCCGGTTAACAGTGAAGCTGTTCCACCAGAGGCAGAAAGTAAATTTAAAGTCTGACTGTTTGATAATGCACCAGTAACAGTTACAAAATCTCCGGCAGAAACTGAAAAAGTTGTGCCACTGCCAATAGTAAGATTGCCACCAACGGTTAAATTTCCCCCGGTTGAAGCTGTAGCTGAACCACTTAAAGTAAGATTGCCCGCAATTGTTGTTATGGCCCCAAAGGTTTCGGCACCTCCGCTTAAGATTAAATGGTGATAAGGAATTACTTTCAATGTTTGGGAGGCACCGGTATAATTTACCGTATTGCCAATAGCAGTTGCCGTAAGTGTTGTTATAGTTGTTGTCCCACCAAGGTTGAGAATTCCTGTTGCTCCGTTTGTTAAACCGCCCCCACCAGAAAGTGAGGTTGTTACAGTGAGTTCGCTGTTGTTGGTATAAGTTCCGGTAATTTGTACCCATGGAATAGTAGTACCAGTGGTACCACTAATGATTTTTGAAGTACCAGCGAATCGATGTAAATCTGTTAGAGCAGTGAAGGAGGTTGCGTTGTTTGTAAAGTTAGCTTTAATTATGAAAACTGGGGGACCGCCATCAATGTTTGTATTAGATTCAGTCCACCTAGCTCCACTAGATAACGTAATGTCACCGGTCAAGGTAATGGTCCTGGCAAGATAATCATCAGGGTCAAAGTTTAATGTACCGCTTATTGATGTAGTTCCGTTCACATTAAAAGTAAATCGCACAGTAAGGATGGACCCACTATTAATTGTGAGACTGGCGCATGATACCTCTTCTGAAATAGTAACTTCTCCTGCATCTGTTGTAGCAATAACCACATCGTCACCTGTTGCAGGGGCAATATCACCAACCCATGTTGTACCTGTTGTCCATGACCCACCAGTGGTTTTACTCGTTATAGTAGCCGCATTAACCGTAAATGAGCAAACAGATAAAACAAAAACTATTATACAAAAAGTAAGGGCCTTCATAAGATTAAGATTTCGCATGGCAAATAATAAACTAGTTTACAGAAAAATGTTGATGCATTTATCTTTTCGTCAACACCAACCTCCAAAAAATTATAAATCAAAATATTTCATCAATAACTATTTTATATTTCTAAAATCAAAGCTCATCCCCATTAAGTGTATTTCATTTGTTAGCAACAAATACAACCCATTGCAGTTTTTTGTATAATGAGATCAAATCTTAGAAAACTTTTTATTTCTCTTAAGATTGTATAAACCTTTTAAAACTTAAAAGGGTTGAACCAAATTGCAATAACCGGTGAAGTTACACAAAATCAGTCATTAATGCAACAATAAATTAGGTTTTATACGGAATGTTCAGGATTTAGTTTGGAATAAAAGAAGAAAATTAATTTCTGAGGTGAAAGGGGGTCCGAAAGGAATTAAATAAACGCGAACCAGCTCTTACAGGATCGCTAAATAAAGCAAATGGGATGCAATTTTTATACCTGACTACAAATATTTTGGTAATCATAATCACATATTTATTAAACAAAATATAACTTATTTGGAATAGGATCCACAAAAAATGCAACTAATTTGGATTTCAATCCGGTTTTTTCAAATATTATGAGTAGTTGTTCGAAAACCTTCAGTGGCAAATTTACAGTTCCGAAAGTTTTACTCGGAGGATACTAAATTCCAAAAATATTGCAACCCCGTAACCCTTAAGTCACCGTAGCTTTCCGCGAGCGCTGAAGCTACTCAGCGGAGGCGCTAGCGTAGGTGAGCCCGTAACTCCGTAACTTCGTAACCTTTTAGTCACCGTAGCTTTCCGTGAGCGCTGAAGCTACTCAGCGGAGGCGCTAGCGC
>CAYGFI010000151.1:0-11750 GCA_964349045.1 uncultured Chitinophaga sp. | reverse complement strand
TCACTTAATTAAACAGACTACTTTTTATTGAATCATTTTATGATATATTTCTTTTGAGAATTCTATTTGGCCGGCCAAATTTATTAAAGATGTATGATTTCTTTTTACAAAATCATCTACTTGTTTATATAAGCCAGGTTTAAATTGCTTATCAATTAAATCATCAAATAGATGTTCCGAAATTACAACACTCCCTTTTTGCTGTATGCTAATTCCCTCCAATGGCCTTAAATAGATTCTTCGTTTCTCTGTTAATAGTTCTATTCCCCATCTGCCAGCACTTTCCCAATTGGATAAATAACTGAACAAAACGCCCTTTTCAGTAATACCGGCACCAGCGAAATTCACCTTATTATGCCATGTTAATTTTCCTGATTTACTGTAAGCTTGCCATTCAGTTGGATATCCTGCGATAAAAAAAGCAAGATCAACGACATGTGTAGAGTTGGCGAAGAACCAGTTTTCTTTCACTCCGGGAGCTTTTGACAGCGGTTCGATCTTATGGGCCCATTCAGTAAATTCAAAATGCATTGAAAGAAGTCCTCCATCTTCTGCTATTAATCTTTGAGCTTCGGCTACAGATGCATAGAAACGCCTGTTATAAGCAACAAAAACATTTTCAGCAAATGGTTTTAGGTTCTCTTCATTTTCAAGTAATTCCGAAATACTTATTGCGGCTGGTTTTTCAATTAAAACTTTTTCTACACCCGCATGGAGTATTTGCAGAAGAGTTGGCATTAGCGCTTCAGTTCCAGTGGCTATTATTGCATAAGTATATGGCAATATAATATTGTTTTCAAGATATTTTTTAAATCCACCTGTAATAGGTTTTATTTTGGTTTCAACTTCAAATTTAGTAGCAGAAATTTCTCCACGGCCAATAACAGTGAATTCTATTTTCATGGCTTCCAGGACCTTTGCATAATCCAAAGCCATATTGCCAGTTCCTATTAAAAGAATGTTTTTCTTCATTATGTAATTGGTAAATATTTCGTTGTATTTCCTGTTATAGAATTGTACTTATCAATTAGAGCTGAAATAAATAGTTTATGAGGGCTTGTCGCTTCCATAAATGTGGGTAAACCACAAATACCTGTTTTTAGAAGTTGATCTATAACAGTTGTGGTTAAACTGCTTTGATATTCTATTGTAAAACTATTTTCTTCGAGTTTAAATTCATGATCAACAGTCATATTATATATCTTTGGCGTACCCCCTTCTTGAACGAAATACCTATCATTGGCATCAAAAACAGTTAGAGTAATTGCACTTGGCTGACCATGAAGAGAGGTAATGAAAAAGATAGAACCATCTTGTAGTCGTCCTTTTATTGTTCCGGTAAATTCAACAAATCCTTTCCTTTTACTTTCTAGTACTTCTGCATCAATCCATTCTGCATCTAAGGATAAAAGTATTGATCCGGATAAGAAGAGAATTAGGTCAATGAAATGTAAACCATTGCATCCCAATCCCCAATTTCCACCTGAAATTTGATATACCTTAGCTGAATCTACATTGAGCTTTTGTTTTAATTTTATATATGAATCAAATAGTCGTCTCGGGTGATTTACCCACGTTGAAACCTTCTTCTTTTCTATTAAATCGCCTATAATTTTAAAAGCTTCCAAATTTTGGAAAAGAACTTTTTCATGGATTAAATATCTAATTTGATGGTTAGTCAGTAACTGAATGACTATTTCTTCTCTAATATTAGCATTTGTAGCAATAATTGCAATATCAAAATAGTATGGTAATTTCTCCCAACCAATCATGTAATGGATTGCATGAGGGTGAACTATTTCTTCAGCTCTTAGCTTAGCAACTTTTTGAGATTCGGGTGAGGGGTCTAAAACATAAATAGTTAATATCTTCACAGTTTGTTTTAGTAATCCTTGCAAATGACGGCTACCAAGCTGTCCTGCCCCAATAAGTAATATTTGTTTATTCATATTGCCGTCCACCCTCCATCAACAATTAAATTTTGACCAGTTATATATTTTGCTTCATCAGAGAGTAAAAAGGAAACAGCAGGAGCAATATCATCCGGATTTCCCAATCTTCTCATTGGTACTTTAGCTTCGTATCGTGAAATGAATGAGGGATGTTGATGATCGAAAATACCTCCTGGGGATACGCAATTCACACGGATCCCTTTTTTCCCAAAGTATGAAGCTAAATAGCGGGTAAAGTTGATAAGGCCACCTTTTATTGCGGAGTAAGCAGCAGGTGAAGTGCCTCCGTATTCTTCATACAATGTGAAATCGTTTCCAACCACACCGTAAATAGAAGCAATATTTACGATAGAGCCATAATTTTGCATTGCCATAACTTGCAGTACCTTTTGACAACAGACGAAATAACTGTTTAATTGCATATCAAGATTTGATCGCCATGATGCTGGTTCAATATCTTCGAATTTGGTTCCCCAATCTTTAGTTCGTGGGTATGCATTGTTTACCAATCCATCAATACGCCCAAATTCTGCAATGATCTGATCTATTCCGGTTTGTATGGACTGATCATTGGTAATGTCCATCCGGATAGTTCCCGATTTTAGATTGGTTTCTACTCCAATGTCAGCATTAATTGATTTGCCGCCTTTGCGATTGATATCAGCAATGAGTTCTTTCCCTATTAACCCGGACCCACCGGTAACGATAATAATTTTGTCTTTTAATATCATTGGTCTAAACAAATTTTAAGTACTTGAAAAGCATCTGAAATGCTGTTGAATGATTTACTCTTTTCATTTATACATTTAATAAAATATTCCATTTGATTTTGATAAGTATCAACTATTCTTTGGTCGGATGTAAAGAGTATTTGATTATTGCAGATGATTTGATTCTTTAACAGATCAATGTTCCAGGTTTCATCTTCAAAAACCAGTTCTAAACTGCGTTTCGAATCTTTTCGGTAATAATTTAATATAACATTGACGCAGAACTCCTCATAATCCAATAAATAATTTGCATAATCGAATGAGGAAATGGCAAGGGATGATTGACTTTTAAAATTTCGTCTCACCTCTTTGGGGGCGTCAAAAAGCCAATAGATATAATCCAATTCGTGAATCAAATCAATGTGGACCCCGCCCCCAAGCTCTGCAATAGCTGAGTAAGTTTTTCTGAAATCGGTGTTTGGTCTCCAATCAGGTAGATAGGAGCCACAATATACATTTACCTCATTTATCTTTTTACTATACTTTTGAGATAATTTGTCTTTAACGAATGTGATGCAATCCAAAAATCGCAAATTACAGGCCACATAGGTACTGATTCCTTTATTAAAGATCAAATTAATCAGGTTTTCAATATCTATGGAAGAAGATATTGGTTTTTCGATAAACAGAGGGAATCCGAATGGTAGTAATTCAGCAATGGACTTTTTATGATCTGCTGTAGGATTAGATATTATCGCAAAATCAATTTTGACTGATTCAATCTCATTTAGGCTATAAATATCTTTTACATCTAAATAGGACTCTGCATTTCTATCCGAACGAAGTGCAAAGATTTCAACTTCATGAAGAATTGATTTTAAAACATTGACATGTTTTTTTCCAATTGATCCTAATCCTATGATTAAAATCTTCATAGTACAAAATCCAATTTATTGTTTTCCATCAGATAGGAGAGGATCTCAAAATCTATGGGTTGATCCAGATCAAAACAGTTGTGAGGCATCTCATAGATGATAGATTTATCAGTTATAGCACCCTTGAATCCCAATTCAAAAAATGCTCTTTTATAAAAATAAAATGAAGCATTCATGTCATACACCTTAGGAGCAGATTGACGGGTTAATACCAAACCTTCAGGTTGTTTTACCTGTGCAAAAAAACCATTTTCTTTTTGCTCAACCATGTTAAAATAGGGGCTTCTGTTAGCAGGACTTACAGAGAAAAGGTTGACAGCTTGGTCTGTCTTTTGTATAATTTCAAATGCGACTGTTAAATCCTGTAAGTTTCTTAAGGGCGAAGTGACATCCATGTCCAGAATATAGTCGAAATGACAATGATCTGTTTTTTCCTTCCACAATAATACATCTTTTATTGCATCAATTTTTCCTATAGTATCTCCGGCAAGGTATTCCGGTCTGCGATAGTCTGATTTTAATCTGCAATCTTCAGCTACTTTCACTATTTCTTCCGAATCTGTGGATAATTCAATAGACACATTATTATATTTCTGTTGAAATTGCTGTGCTACCTGAATGGTATAATCTATTAGTGGACTACCATTGAGCAGTTTTATATTTTTACCTGGAATACCTTTTGAACCTCCCCGGGCGCATATTGTAATTAATATTTTCATTTTAATTCTGATTGTCTGTGTTTTACAATTTCCTGAGCATTTATATAATCCTGATGCTGACCAATATCAATCCAGTAACCGACAATTGGGTTGTGAATAACGGATTGGCTTTCGATAATTAACAGTTCCATCAGGTCAGTAATGTTAAAAAAAGAATTGTAAGGTATTTTTTGTATGATCTTCTTTTCTAAAATATAGATACCTGCATTGGCATAATTGGTAAAGATTGGCTTTTCTTTTAGACCTTTAACCTGATTATGGTCCACAGTAAAGATACCATAAGGTACTTCGGTTGTATATGGAATTGTAGCCACTCCCAATACTGCATTGTGTTCAAGAACGTTTAAATAAAGGTCTTCAAAATCGGCATCGGTAAAAAGGTCGCTGTTCATTAAGAGAATATGATCGGTGGTAAAATTATCGACCAATGAAAGTGCCCCAGCTGTCCCCAATGATTGGTCTTCCCATATATATTCAATCGAAATTCCTTTTGATGACCCGTCACCTAAATAGTCAACAATTTGTTGCCCAAGGTATTTTACCGAGATGTAAATCTTTTCGATCCCAAAACTAATTAAACGATCGATGTTGTGTTCGATAATGGGTTTCCCTCCCAATTGTAGCATGGGTTTGGGGGTCACATCAGTAAGTGGTCGCAAACGTTCTCCCCGGCCACCAGCCATGATCATACATTCAAGTGGAAGAATACTTTTTCTTTTTTTGAGATCATATACTTTGGTGATTCTTTGATTTTCATCCAGAACAGGAAGCAATCTGATTCCCCTGTCGCGAATCTGTTTAAAATCGTTAACAGTAAAACCATTGTTCACCTTTTTAAAATCAAGCGACATGAATCGTTCTACCTTGTCGTTCAATGTTAAGCCGGAAATAAAGCCACGGCGAATGTCTCCATCTGTGAGGGTTCCTACAAGGCGTAGTTGTCCGTCAATGGCAAAAAGTGTCAGTGTCGAGGGTACGTCATTGAGTTTTTTCATAGCCTCGATAACACCTGCCGAATGGTCTATCAGGTTTTTTGCAAAATCTTTCATCTTTTATGGAGTTTCAATCGATATTTTTAAGGATGGAACAGATTGTTTGGGCTGCGTTTCCTTTGTAATAAATATTTTCACCTGTATAAACAGGTTCCTTTTCAATCTCTGTTACAGCTTGCATGATCATGGCTCTCTTAAAGGGCACATTGAAAATGTTTTGACTTTGTTTTCTTCCTTCTTGTCTGCTACCTATGTTAATGACCCATCGTCCAAATGATGCTGCTTCAATGATTCCGCTGGAGGTATTTCCTAAAAGAAAGGAACAATACTTCATGGCGGTGAAATAACCTTGTGAGCTTAAATTTTCAAAGCAAAGTATCCTATTGAATGATTCCACAGGTAATTGGAGTAATCTTTTGCGGATAAGAGTGCCATTGGTATCTGCATTTGGCAGAGTAATGAGGACCTGATAATTTTTTAGCCCTAGTAAGGTATCTGCCAATTCTTCAACATATATCTGGTTCATTTCAGGAGTAACCGTTTCGGGGTGAACGGTAACTAAAATTGTTGGCAGATTCAGATCAAGTCCAAAACGGCTAAAGAAATCATCTTTTGATAGAAGGAGTAATGAATTTAAGTTATCGAGGCTTAAAGCTCCAATGTCAAAGATGTTGTCTTTTGATTCGGTCAACTCAACCACACGTTCTCCATGTTCTTTACAGGAGACAAAATGGTATCTACCGGCCAATGTGATGGCATGACGGAAAATATTGTCGATTGTTCCCAATGTTTTCTCGCCTCCATGAAGATGAGCAAATGATATATTGAAAGGAATACCTGCTGTTATTGCAGCAAACATTTCATAACGGTCTCCCAAACAGAATACGAGATCAAAATCTTGTTGATGATCTTTCCAAAAGTCTGCAAATTTCAAGGAAGTTAAAGCCATTGCTGTTGAAATAGCATTGGGAGAATCACCTGTAAGCATGGATTCGATTTGATAAGAAACTTCAAACCCATCATCTACTATTTGGTTGATTGTATAACCATGAAAAGGTGAAAGATGTGTTCCGAAGGCAATAATTCGCAATTCGAAAAATGGATCCTCTTTCAGCTCTTTCAAAAGCGGAAGATAGATTCCGTAATCGGCACGGGAACTAGTTAAAATGGCTATTCGTTTCATGAATTTTAGTTTAAACTACAATCAGATCATCCGGCTCAAAATCTTTTATGGCTTTTTGTCCAAGTACTTCATCCCAAAACATTGGGCTAATTCCATTTCCAGGTCGTTTTACGGTCAGGTTTTCTTCTGTATATAATTCACCTTTTCTGATTGATTGTGCTGCAACAATACTTTTTCGTGCAACAACGATATTTTTTTGTTCGCTTGGGCTTGGTGTTTTTATGCCAGATCCGGAAATTGCTTTTTCAATGTTACGAATTGCCTGTACCATTACTTTCAATTCATCGGGTTCTAACGAAGCTTTATGATCTGGTCCCTGCAAGTTGCGGTCCAATGTAAAATGCTTTTCAATAACAGTAGCACCCAAAGCAATAGCAGCAATTGGCACTTCGATTCCTTGCGTATGATCAGAATATCCTATTTTTACCCCAAGCAGTTTTCCAATAGCATTCATTGCTTTTAAGTTCACATCCTCCATGGGAGTTGGATACTCAGTGTTGCAATGCAAAATCGTAATGTTTTCTTTGGCAACTCCATTATTAGTTAACACTTCCAATGCAGCTTTGATCTCATCGATGTTGGCCATACCTGTAGAAAGTATAACTGGTTTCGCTTTTTGTGCAATGTTGCGCAAATAGGGTTTATTCGTGATTTCTCCTGAAGGAATTTTGAATAATGGAATGCCCAATTTATATAGAAAATCAACGCTTTCGTTGTCGAATCCGGTAGATAAAAATTGGATTCCGCATTCATTTGCATAATCAATTAATCTGATGTGCCATTCTTCAGGCATTTCCAGTTTTTTAAGCATGGCATATTGAGAGTCATCGCCATCGCTGATGTTTCGTTCCTGATATTCCGCTTTTTTTGCAGTTCTGTTAACGATTTTGTCAGCTTTAAAAGTCTGGAACTTGACAATGTCAGCTCCTGCTTCAGACGCAGCTGAGATAAGCTTTTTTGCCAGTTCGAAATCACCGTTGTGATTTACACCTGCTTCTGCTATAATGAGAGTATGCATATTACCTAATCTTGCGTAAGGGGTGACCAATATAGGTGCCTGGCGAGTCAATGTTTTTTAAAACCTGAGAGCCGGCAGCAATGACGGTGTTGGAAATAATATTGGTATTGTTTGATACAACCGTATTACTACCTATAAAACAACAATCACCAATATTAGCTTGTCCGTTAATAATAGAAGCCGTAGAGATATGACAGAAATTACCAACACTTGCCTCGTGTTCTACTAATGCTTTGGTGTTAATAATACATCCTTTTCCTATAATTACACCTGCATTAATCAGAGCATGGTGCAAAACAATCGTTCCCTCTTCGATATTAGCGTATTTGCTTACATGGGCAATTGGACTAATAATTACAGGCAAATTACCTCCCGCCAACTTCACCTTATTAAATATCGTTTCTCGTAAAGAAGTCGATTTTATTTGTCCAACGGTGATCAGAAAATCAGAACAGGTGGGTATAAACTGGTCAAGCTCGTTATCGTTACCAATGATGGAATAGTTTAGGACTTTCTCACACAGTTTTTCAGGTAAATCAAGAATCCCTATAATCTGGTACAATCCGGTTTGTTCGATAACATCAATGCATGAAATACAATGTCCGCCGCCGCCAATAAGGATAATTGGTTTCATAGATTAACGATTACGCTACTTGGTATATTCACCACCCTGTCTGCCAGCCATTCTGTATTTTCGAGTGAATCTCGTTGGCAATTTTTATACATATCCAATCGGTTCATTAATTGCCATACAGGCCGTACCATCACATTATTATTGTTCATAAATTCGAGAAATCCAGTTTGTTCAGCCTTGTTCTTCAAAATAAGAGCATTCAACCAAAAGTTGGAAGTGCTGTTTTCGGGTTCGGTTAAGAATTCAATTCCCAATTGTTTGAAAAAGTCTGCATAAGTGTCTGCTAACTTTCGTTTTTGTATGAGGAAATGTGGCAATTGTTCCATTTGTGCACATCCCAAAGCAGCAGCCAAATTGGTTAACCGGTAATTGTATGCAGTCATGTCGTGTACAAATTCCCAACGGTGTGGCACTTTTGCTGTTGTGGTGATATGTTTTGCCAGTTTACCTAATTCATCATCGTTCGTTAAAATCATACCTCCACCACCAGTAGTGATGGTTTTATTTCCATTAAAACTTAAGGTGCCAAATTTACCAAATGTGCCAGTATGCTTTCCTTTGTAATAAGAGCCAAGTGATTCGGCAGAATCTTCAACTACATGAATATGGTATTGATTACAGATTGAAATAATTTCATCAATGCGGCAAGGGTGTCCAAAGGTATGCATGGGAACACATGCTTTTATCCTTCTTCCCGAAGTATTATTTATACAGAAACCATTTTGCATTTCAGCATTTTTTGTCAAAAAGTCCTCAAGTGATTTTGGGGATAGTCCCATTGTATCACGATCAACATCAACAAAAACCGGTTTTGCGCCGGTATAGGCAATCGCATTGGCAGTTGCAATAAATGTTAAGGCCTGAGTGATTACCTCATCTTCTGGTTTTACATCGCATAAAATTAAGGCAATATGTAATGCTGCTGTGCCGTTTACTGTCGAGATAGCGTATTTGGCACCCGTGTATTCTGCAATCATCTCCTCAAACCGGGTCACAAATTTGCCTACGCTCGAAACAAAAGTGGTATCAATACATTCATTTACATATTTTTTTTCGTTACCTTTAAATCGTGGTTCATGTAATGGAATGAAGCCTTCCGGAATATTGAATTTCTTCCGAATAAAGTTTATGATCTCGATGTATTTCGATTGCATTTTTTAGACGTTATAGATGGCAGCTTTATAATTCTTTAAATTTTCAGGTTTAGAAAACCATTCAACAGTTTCGGTCAATCCTCGTTCAATGTTGTAATCAGGGTTGAAACCGGTTAATTCTTTTATAAGAGAATTATCTCCCCATAAACGAAATACTTCAGACTTAGCCGGACGTAATCGTTGTTCTTCTGTAATAAATTGTACATCCGACTTCATGATTTTCTTAATAAGTTCCAGTGTATCTTTCATCGATATTTCAATATTGGATGCAATGTTTATTTCCTTTCCAATCGTTAGATCATTCTCAGCGATAGCAATAAAACCTTTGCATGTGTCCTTTACATAATTGAAATCACGCGTTGGTGAAAGGTCTCCTAACTTTATCTCTTTAATGCCATTGGCTATTTGAGAAATAATAGTCGGGATAATGGCTCTTGCTGATTGCCTTGGTCCGTAAGTATTAAAAGGTCGTGCAATAGATACCGGCAAACCAAAAGTATTGTAAAAGCTTAAAGCCATAGCATCTGCACCTATTTTTGAGGCTGAATAAGGTGATTGTGGTTGCTTCGGATGTTTTTCATCAATTGGAACATATTGTGCCGTACCATAAACCTCTGAAGTAGAGGTATGTATTACGCGGATATTTCCGTTTTCTTTTGCAGCCTGACAAATATTCAAGGTTCCTTTTACATTCGTTTCAACATAAGCATCAGGGGCTACATAAGAGTAGGGTATTGCGATTAGTGCTGCCAAATGAAAAATCAAATCCACTTCTTTAGTAAGTTCCTTACAAAAATGGGGATCACGAATATCGCCGGAAACTATCTCAAGATTCTGATTAGCAGGAATATCTTCGAGCCAGCCCCAATAGTTAAATGAATTGTATTGTGAAAGAGCTTTAACTCTGTAGCCTTTTGCCAGTAATGTCTCTGTTAGGTGTGAACCAATAAAACCATCAGCTCCGGTTATGAGTACTATTTTCATTATGAATATATTTACACGAATTATTTTTTTATAACCGTAATGAGGCTAAAAGTATGGCCATCACCATTGTGTATACTTGCTTTAGCCATCACAAGATATGCTTGTTGATTAAAGATTAACTCATATAGATCACAGATAATCATGGACTTATCTGGACACTCCAGTTTTTACTGTACCTGGATCTAAGGCTTCATGATGTAGGTTTATGTCTCGTATAACAAGTACAGGTTTACATAATCCTGAGACTTCATCTTGTTTCTCAAAAATTATACGAATTTTAGAATGCATTATTTTTGAATATTCTTTTTCGGAAATTCTTTTATTTGAGATAGGTACTTGTTTTTTATAAATATAATTCCTAAACCTAAAAGGCCTCCTAAGAAAATCATTTCAATCATTATCATACTTCTTTTCGGCTTACTCTTTTCCACTGGTACCTGCACAGGATTTAAAACTTTTATAACAGGTGTTTCTTCCTGTACTTTAATTTTTGCCTGTTCCTTTTGTTGAGCCAAATTATTATAAATATTGTAGGTCAGGTCATATTGGGATTGTAATCGCTCTTTCTCACTTTGTATTTTAGCTGAAATAATATTTTTATTTTCATCAAGAAAAAGTGCACGATCCATTTGGGCTCTGTTAAATTCAATTTTAGCAATTTCGCATTGTTCGCTCACAAATTTAAGGTTTTCCCTGACTTTTTGAAGACGATACTCAGTGACATATTGAGTCAGATACAATACTGTTTTTTCAGCAACCTGGGCAGCTACCTCAGGATCCTGAAATTCTGCACTAATACTGATAATTCCACTTTTCAGATCAACATCAGATTGAATACATTCTTTAAGAGACTCAATGGTTTTACTCATTTCCAAATTTATTCTGATGGGGCTTTCATTTATTGATATTTCGATATTCTCTTTCGAATCTTTTCTGAACATTTTTATAATAGTTCCAGGCAATCCTATTGAATACTTGAGGACAAAATCCATGAGTGATTTTTTTGTAAGACTGGTCATATAAATGTACAGTGAAGTTGTAGTGTCCAAAGATGGAATTTTAACAGAGGTGTTCAAAAGTTGAATCATAAAAGGTGTACTTTTTACAATATCAGGATATAATGTAGGATTAATAGCATCTGAATTATTCATATTTTGAAGATCGATACCTGCCAGGCTACTTAAACCTCCGAACTGTTTCATTAAACCTGAAACCCCACCATCTTTATTGCTTACTTCCGGCAATAATTTAGCCTCTGATTTATATATATTTTTACTACCTAAAGCAACAAAGAGTCCAATTACTATGAATATGGCCGTAGTCTTATAAATGATTTTTCTTCCATTCCAGATATGCATTACTAATTCCAAAAGATCAATTTCATCTTTGGAATTGTCAATATTTTTTTGATGCTCCATTTTTTCCATAATGTAAGAAAATTACTTTAATGTAACTATTCAGGTACCAAA
>CAYGFI010000150.1:7367-11851 GCA_964349045.1 uncultured Chitinophaga sp. | reverse complement strand
AACCTTAAAAGTACCATCAAATTACCGCCTCCGAAAGGGGGCGGTTTAGTTCAACTACTTATATAGGGGTAAGTATTATTGATCTAAATAAATGTGATTTTTCAAAATCGCCACCTGTTATTCATTTCAAAAACCTATACCACGATGAAATAAAAAACAGTATTAGCAATAACAATGTATATTGTGTAAAGGAAGATAATGAAGGCAATATGTGGTTTGGTACGTTTGGTACAGGTCTCGATAAACTTGACCGGTTAACCGGAAAATTTACAAATTTTTCCACGAAAGATGGATTGCCAGGTAATTCAATTAGTTCAATACTGATTGATAAAGACAATAACTTATGGTTAGCTACAGATAATGGATTGGCAAAATTCAATCAACAGACAAAAGAAGTTGTTGTTTTTGATCGTAAGGATGGATTACAAAACAAGATTTTAAAAAGTTGGGCAATAAAAACAATAGATGGTGAAATGTTTTTTGGCGGGCCCAATGGTTTTAACTCCTTTTACCCTGAACAACTTAAATTCAAAAAAAACCAAAACATGCCACCCGTTGTTTTAACCGGCTTGAAAATATTCAACAACCCGGTTAAAATTAATGAGTTAATAAACAACAAGGTTGTGCTAAACAATAACCTTTGTGAAACCCGGGAATTAGTACTGACACACAAGGAAAATTTCTTTACGATCGAATTTATCGCTCTCGACTACACGGCTCCTGAAAAGAATATGTATGCCTATATGATGGAAGGTTTCGACCCCGGATGGGTATATTGCGGTAATAAGAGGGAAGCCAATTACACCAACCTTGATGCAGGCAAATATACTTTCAGGGTAAAAGCCTCAAATAACGATGGCGTTTGGAACAACACCGGCGCTTCATTACAGATAGTTATTTTACCACCCTGGTGGGAAACCTGGTGGTTCACGTTGATAGTGCTTTTTGCCATTATTTCTGTTGTTACATCCATTTTTTTCTCCAGGATCCGGCATTTTAAAAATCAGAAGATTTTACTTGAAAAATTAGTTCAAGAGAAAACGTCTGAACTGCAACAAATGAATGCATTGCTGGTTAACCAGACTGATGAACTTAAAAGATCGAATACTTTGCTCGAATTAAGACAAGAGGAAATTGAAGCACAGAGTGAAGAGTTGATGGTTCAAAAAGAATCGCTTGAAATAATGAATCATGAATTAAACGATCTGAATGCTACAAAAGATAAATTCTTTTCAATTATTGCGCATGACATTAAATCGCCTTTTAACGCTATTTTAGGATTCTCGGAGTTGCTTAAAGAAAATTTCAACAAATGGACCGATGAAAAGAAACTTAATACCATAAATTTAATACTCAATTCTTCAAGAAGCCTGTTTGAGTTATTGGAAAATCTTTTGCAATGGTCACGCTCCCAACGTGGAATTATTGAATATAATCCTGAAATTATCGAATTGAAGAAAACATTGAGTAATATAATTAATTTAATGAAAGCCAATGCCGTATCGAAAAACATTAAGCTGGATTTCACTCTTTCTGAAGATGGATTAGCTTTGTTTGCAGATAAGCAAATGCTCGATACTATTCTGCGTAACCTGATCAGCAATGCCTTAAAATTTACCAACACAGGGGGCAATGTTCAAATCCGGGCAACAAAGAATAACGAATTCGTGAAAATTGAGGTTTCCGATGATGGTGTTGGGATACCAGCTGAACTAATCGATAAACTATTCAGTATTGAAAACAATCAGACAACCCCAGGCACCCATAATGAAAAAGGCACTGGGCTTGGCCTCATCCTGGCTAAAGATTTTGTGACAAAAAATGGTGGAATTATAGGTATCAATAGTACAGTTGGCAAAGGAAGTACATTTTACTTTACACTACCTTTGACTAAATAATTTAATGCCAATTAGATAGAATTAATTTGAACTAAAAAGTTAAATAATTTGTTTTATCGTAAATTTAAAATTATGAAAGCATTAATTCTTGCATTTTCCTTCCTGATGTCGGGCGCTATATTATTTGGACAGAATTCATTTTACGATTTTACCGTTAAAGATATTGATGGAAATGATTTTTCTTTTTTACAACTGAAAGGTAAAAAAGTTATGGTTGTTAATACTGCTTCTAAATGCGGGCTTACCCCACAATATGCTGATCTGGAGAGCTTATATAAAAAGTACGGCAATCAGAATTTTATAATTATCGGGTTCCCGGCCAATAATTTTATGAGTCAGGAGCCGGGTTCAGATTCAGAAATCAAAGATTTTTGCCAGAAAAACTATGGAGTAACATTTCCTGTAATGTCAAAAATATCCGTGAAAGGTGATGATATGCATCCACTATACAAATGGCTCACTGATAAAAACCTGAATGGTTTTAAAGATAGTGAGGTTAACTGGAACTTTCAGAAATACCTCATAGACGAGACAGGTAAATTAGTTTCAGTTATTGCTCCAAAAGAGAAACCCGATTCGAAGGAAGTTCTTGACTGGCTGACGAAGAAGTATTAAAATCATGATATTTGACTCAATTAATGGATCAAATCAGTAATCTTTTTTAATAAGAGGTTAATATCAATAGGTTTGGTAATTATGTCATCACAACCTGATTGCTGACATTTTATTAACTCATCCTGAGCAGCATATGCTGTTTGAGCAATTACAGGTAAAGAGGGTCTCAATTTTTTAATTTCACGGGTAGCATCAAAACCATTCATCTCAGGCATTTTAATATCCATCAGAACCAAATCAATTTTACTTATGTTTTTACATAACTCAACAGCCTCTCTCCCGGTTTTAGCCCTCAGTATCTGAGTTTGTGTTTTTTGCAGAACGGCTTCGAGAAACCTGTAATTCATATCTTCATCTTCAGCAATGAGGATCACTCTATCCTTCCAGATAATTGCATTTAAATCATCGAATTCCGTCATATCCGTTTTTTTACTTTTAGATGATTCTACCGGTAAACTAATCTGAAAACGCGAACCCTTATTGAGCTCGGATTTTACTTTTATTTTCCCTCCCAATAACTCAACAATGTGTTTTGAAATAGTAAGATTTAAGCCGCTTCCAGCGTATTTTTTGGATGGCGTTTCCTCAAATTCATAAAACCGGTTAAAAATAAGATTCTGATCTTCTTTATTAATTCCAATGCCTGTATCCCTGACATAAAACTTGAAGAACTTACCGGATTTTTTATAACCAAATTCTATTTCACCCTTTTCGGTAAATTGAATAGCATTGGATAATAAATTCGACAACAATTGCTGAAGTCTTCCCTGATCGGTGAAAATTTTTTCATGGAATTGTACATCCGGAACCTTAAGTTCCAGGGTAATATTGTTTTTTCCAAATTGGATTCGCTTTGTATCAAATTCATCAAATAATTCTTTTAATAGTGGATATAATTCAAACTCTGTTTTATTGATTGATATATTTCCTGTTTCAAATTTTGATAATTCGATGCCATCGTCAATGATCGAAAGCAGGTTATTCCCCTTCATTCGTATAATTCTTGTATATTCCAGCTTCTGCTCATTCGATAGATCCTCAAGATTAAGTAATTCAGCGAAACCGAGAATCGCATTCATGGGAGTTCTTATTTCATAGGACAGATTTGTAAGAAAATGGGATTTTAAACGATCTGCTCTCTCAGCTTTCTCCCTGGCTTTCAAAAATTCTTTTTCAATTTTTTTTGCCTGTGTGATATCATGAATAATTCCCTTATAAATACCCCCGGGAATTTCATCCGACCATTTTGAAAAAAAACTGAGAATACGGTTTTCGCTATTTGCGTTTTGTCCTTTTTTGATTTTGATTTCTGTCTGAAATGCTTGTTCTGTATTAGCTATCCCAATCAAGCCTCTCTCAATATTGGTCCTGTCTTCTTTGCGGGGAAGGGATGAAATTAAATCTATAAACCTTACAAATCCTGTTATGGGATTAAAACCCAATAGTTTTAAACACTCTTCACTTCCATTGAATTGTGTCCTGTCATTATTTAATACCCAATAACCAAGATTACCATAAGTCTGAATTTCACTAAACTTTTTTTGAATTCCTGCTATTTCAGGTTCATTAAAGCGACTGTTAAATTTCTGAAAAAATAATTCATTCAGGCGAATGGATTCAATTAGTTCCAAATGTCTTATTGTAATTGTTACATCAACAGATTGTCCTTTTTTTCCGGCTAGTTTTTGCTCAAAGGTCCTGGTTTTTCTAAACTTAAGGTTATTCCGAACCTCAGCAACCGGCTCTTTATTATTTACTTTATAAAATATCTTTAAAACAGATGCATCAATTAACTCATTTACTGTAAAGGAAGAAATTTCAAGCAATTCCTGATTGAAAAATCTAATGTTATTGTCCTTATCACATAGAATTACGGGAAAAGGTAAATTCCCTAAGAATGAAAGATAAGTCTTCACACTTTTAGGCATTATTTTTTTCAGTGAATTACTGATAAAATATGAAGTCCCAGGA
>CAYGFI010000150.1:0-7357 GCA_964349045.1 uncultured Chitinophaga sp. | reverse complement strand
AGGATTCATATCTTTTTTTTGTAAAAGTACAAAAAACAGGGGGATTATAAATAAGAGGATTAAAAAACTTCAGAAAAGTAATAGGAATATTCGGCATTGAACAACGGTTTTTTGCTATCTTTATGAAAATAAATGTGGGAAAGATGCTATAATGAAAAACTTGAAAATACTTATTGTTGATGATATATTCACAAACCGACTTTTATTATCAGAACTGATTAAAATGCTTGGACACATATCGGTACTCGCTGAGAACGGGAGGCAGGCGGTCGATTGTCTGACCGATGAAGATTTTGATCTTGTATTGATGGATATTGAAATGCCCGTAATGAATGGACTTGAAACCACCGATATCATCCGTAAAACATTTCCTTCTCCTAAAAACATTGTTAAAATTATTGCACTGACTGCTCATAATCCTGGCCTTTTCTTTGAAGATTTCAGTGATGCCGGGTTTGATGAGCTGATTACAAAACCTTATTCAATCGATAAAATTGCTGAGCTTATCAATAACCTGGCTTAAATATATTTTATATGTTCTCATCAGAATTCATACAAAGCGATACATTCGCCTATGTTGTTTTACCCATGATGATTTTCCTTGCGAGAATCTCTGATGTAACCCTTGGAACGCTTCGCATTATATTCGTATCACGGGGAAATAAAACAGTGGCTCCGATTCTTGGTTTTTTCGAAGTTCTCATATGGGTCATCGCGATTAGCAAAATTATTCAGCATCTCGATAATATATATTGTTATTTTGCATGGGCTGCCGGATTTGCAACCGGTAATTTCATTGGAATGATAATTGAAGAAAGGCTTGCAATTGGAGTCAACCTGATACGAATTATTACCAAAAAAGAAGCTAATCAGCTGATCGGAGAACTATACAGCAATGGTTATGGCGCAACGGTTGTTGATGCAAAAGGGAAGGATGGAGAAGTTCATGTAATTTATACCGTTGTTAAACGAAAAGAAATTGAAAAACTTATCGATCTTATAAAAGTCTATAATCCGAATGCCTTTTATGTTGTGGAAGACGTGAGGTATGTGAGTCATGATAAGATATTTTTTGGCCCTTCCGCTATATCCTCCCATCGTAACATTTTTGGCGGCTGGAGGAAGGGGAAATAATCAGGTTCTTATAAAATGAGGTATTTCATCGGGTATAATAATGCTCAATTCCATAAATCCATCAAAATTACCGTGCTGATATACAGGTTTTTGAATAATAAGTTTTTTTACTCCGTTTTTTTCAATGGAATAAATATTTTCCTTTTCAGTCTTTAACATCTCTTGTAAGGTATTTCTTGATGCCTCAGGGTGGCAATCCAGCAAATTACTTCCAATCAGTTTTTTCCCGCCTTCCCTGGCAAATACTTCTACAGATTTCCGGTTCATATATACAATAATGCCTTTTTTATCACATATAGTTATTGCCGAATCTAGGCTGTGGAACCATTCTTTTTTCATTAGTATTATTTATAAATAAGTGATATAATTTTTTCCAGATACTCCACATCTTTTTCATCGAAATTTCCTTGTTCTTTACTATCTATATCAAGTACTCCGGCAACAACTCCATCCTGTTTTCTCAGGGGGATGGCAATTTCTGATTTCGAACGGGAGTCGCATGCAATATGTCCGGGAAATTTTTCAACATCAGGAACTATAATGCTTTTACCATGATTAATTGCTGCCCAGCACACACCTTTATTTTTTTCCAGAACCTGACAGGCAACCGGACCCTGGTAAGGTCCTACCCTTAATTGCCCATTACTGAGGAGGTAAAATCCCGTCCAGAAAAATTGATCCATTTTATGATGAAGAACAGCGTTTATGGTTGCCATTTTGGAAACAGGATCATTGGTTTTTTGCAGGAGTTCTTCCAATTGGGCATATATCCTTTCATAACGTCTGGTTTTCTTTTTGCTATCCATTGGTACATTTGCTTTAATAATGCCAGCAAAGATAAGTGGAATGTTTCAATTTGTTTTGAACCGTTTAATTTCTATTTTTATAACAGTTTATTTATTATAGTTGCACCCATTTTAACAAGCATATAATGGAAAACCGAAAATTCAATGCAAAAACAAGGACACGGTTGCATTTTCCGTCTCTGCGGGAAGGGAGATATTGGTTTTGATATTTTTTCTACGGGGATATTGTGCCTGACGGCTCAATCATGATAGGTTTAAGTATAACATTAATGATTATTTCATAGATTCAATTCCACAACGCGTTAAGGTTTAATATATTTGTAAAAAGTGGTCTTAAATCTATTAGATTGTAATACTTACTATTATTAATAATATTATGATAAAAAGAGGTTTTGCCAGCGATAATAACGCGGGAGTGCATTCTGCAATTATGAAAGCGCTGAATGATGCAAACTCCGGTCATACTCTTGCCTATGGCAATGACCCTTTAACAACTCAGGCAGTTCAAAGTTTGCAGAAAATTTTCGGTCCGGAAAGTTCTGTTTATCTTGTTTTTAATGGAACCGCCGCCAATGTATTGGGACTTGGCGCTCTAACTCAGCCCTACCATTCGATAATTTGTGCCGAAACCGCCCATATAAATGTCGATGAATGTGGAGCTCCTGAAAAATTCACAGGTTGTAAACTTTTGAGCATAGCTACGGTTAATGGTAAACTTACGACTCATGAAATAAAGAAACATCTTCACGGATTTGGAGATGAACATCATACTCAACCAAAAATAATATCAATTTCCCAGACCACAGAAATGGGAACAGTTTATACACAGGCAGAAATAAAAGAGCTGGCCGGTTTTGCTCATAGCCTTGACATGAAACTTCATATGGATGGAGCCAGAATAAGCAATGCAGCCGCTTCTCTTGGATTGAGCTTCAGAGAGTTTACTTCCGATGCAGGAGTTGATATCCTGTCGTTCGGGGGGACCAAAAACGGAATGATGTACGGCGAGGCTGTTGTATTCTTTGATTCCAAAAGTGCCGGAGATTTTAAATACCGCCGTAAGCAGGGCATGCAACTGGCATCAAAAATGAGATTTATAGCTGCACAGTTTATCGCATTTCTGGAAAACGACCTTTGGAAATCAAATGCTCTGCATGCAAATCAAATGGCACAACTCCTTTATGAAAAGGTAAAAAACATTAAAGAAATTAATGTGACACAGGAGGTTCAGGCAAATGGAGTATTTGTAATTCTCCCGGAAAGAATTGTTCCCGGGCTTCAGAAAGATTATTTCTTTTATCCATGGGACGAATCCCGCTCAGAATATCGTTGGATGACTTCTTTTGATACAACGGAAGATGATATTAATGGATTTACAGACAGGTTAATACAGCTTTTAAATTCGTAGCGCTTTACACGTTACGAGTTACGAAGAAATGAACTATCCCCATAACTCAAAAACCTGTACCCGTTCTTCATGGCGTAATCATAAATATTTTTCCAGTCATCACCAACAAATGCAGAGATCATCAACAAAAGTGTACTCGCCGGTTGATGGAAATTCGTGATCATCCCATCGATCATCCTGAATTTATAACCGGGTATGATCATCATACGGGTTGAAATTTTTAGATTTTCTGTCTTTTGTTTATCCATGGATGAAAGGATAATCTCCAGCGCCTCTTTTCGGCTCATTTTCGATTCCGTTTGATAGGCTTCCCACTGATCCAGGAATAATACTTCTTTATATCCCTGACTATTTTTTAATTTAACTGCAATATGATAGATGCTCTCCAGGGTTCTCACAGAAGTTGTTCCAACAGCAATAAAATCCTTATCGGAACCAAATAAATTTTCTATGCTTCTCCGGTTCAAATAGATATGCTCCGTATGCATTTGGTGCTCCATTGCATTCTCAGACTTCACCGGTATAAACGTTCCAGCTCCCACGTGAAGCGTTAGCCGGGTTTGCGAAACACCTTTTTTTTCAATTTTCCGAAGGACTTCCTCTGTGAAGTGCAATCCTGCTGTGGGCGCTGCAACTGAACCTTCATTTTTTGAATATACCGTCTGGTAACGGATGCTGTCTGATCCTTCAGCTTTACGGTTCAGGTAAGGCGGAATAGGAGTGGTACCGGCATGTTCAATAATATCAGAAAAACTTAAATATGGATTACTCCATAAAAACCGGATCAGGAAATAATTATCTTCACTTCCTGACATTTCTGCAGTTAATAAGGTAAGGGTATTACCGGATATGATCTCCTTCTGCAATTTGCCGGTTTTCCATTTTTTAGCATTACCGACCAGGCATTTCCAGACACATTCGTGATTTGAACTAAAGGAAAGGTTGTATTCCGAAGGGAGCCGGGGTTCAAGTAAAAAAATTTCAATGGCTGCCCCGCTTGACTTATAAAAAGAAAGTCTTGCCTGGATAACCCTGGTATCATTGAAAATAAGATGGTGCTGATCCGAAAGGATATCAGGCAATTCATTAAAAATCCTGCTCTGAATGTGTCCCGGCGTATACAATAATAATTTCGAGGAATCACGAACTTGGAGAGGATATTTGGCAATTCGCTCTTCTGGCAGGTTATAATTGAAATCCTCTATACTGATATAACCGGTTATTTTTCCCATTCTTTAGTAATAGATTTTTTTTCTGGAAAGGCAGGGCAAAAATACTAAATTTGCATAAAATATTACCAGATGAAATTAAAGACAGGTGACCGGGTGAAGTTTTTGAATGATGTCGGGGGAGGGATACTAACAGCCTTTCTGGATAAAAACAAAGCCATGGTACAGACAACAGATGGATTTGAATTGCCGGTAATGATCAATGAACTAATCGCAGATACAGGAAATTTTCCGTCAGATGAGAAACCGGAAACAACTCCGGAACCGGTAAAAACGATTGAGATCAAAGCGCCTGTTAAAAAAAGTCCTGAACCGGCTCTGCCAAAAACCCTGAATACCGACGAAGAACTGGTTTTTGCAATTCTTCCAAAACCCCGGAGTTCAGATCTTTACGCATATATGGTCAATAATTCATCTTACCATATTTATTATGTAATCACTACGCATGGAGAAGAGGAAACTCTTTTATTTGATCAGGGTAATATGGATTCGCGGACACAAATGAAAATCAGAAAATTTCTACCGGATAATCTCAACCGGATCATTCGTTTTAATATTCAGGTTTTGTTTTACCAGGATAATTTTTTTGTACCGCGAGAACCCATATCCCTCGCGGTCTTTATGAATCCTTCGGATGTATATTCGGGTAAGGCATTAATTGACAATGATTACTTCGATCGCAATGCGCTTATTTTTAGTATTGTTAATTTCAAAAAGAAAACCGGGTTTGCTTCTGAAGGGGGAGTGGATGTCACAAAACTTCTGGATGAAAAGCAAAGGAGTGAAAAGCCTGAACCAATATCCCGCGAAATAAAGAAAACCAAAAATGAACCTGAGGAAGTGGATTTACATATTGAAGAAATTACTGACAATATTTCAGGATTAAGTAATTCTGAAATAATCGATTTGCAGATGGCCCGATTTAAAATAGCGCTTGATACCGCTTTACTTCACAAGACAAAGCGGATAGTTTTTATACATGGAGTAGGGAACGGAAAGCTGAAATTTACTCTGCGCAAAGCCCTCGATGAAAAGTTTCCCGATCTGCACTACCAGGATGCCAGCTTTAAAGAATACGGCTATGGCGCGACTATGGTAATCATTCCGTAAGTTTTTCATATCTTTGCACTCACAGCAGGTCGTTCTATCGCTTTCCGCCTGGCGGGAAGAGGAAAGTCCGGGCAACACAGAGCGCCGTACTGACGAAAGCGCAGATATCCGTGAGGGTATAGTACTGGAACAGAAAATAACAGTCTTCGTGCACCATTGCTTTAGCGAAGGTGCACCTGGTCCTCCTTCTCCGCCTTTAGGCGGATTCGGAGGATAAGATAATGGTGAAAAGGCAGGGTAAGAGCCTACCGGTGCGGATGGCGACATTCGCAGCCGTTCAGCTTACGGGTTGCAAGACCAAATAAACCGGGCAACGGGAGTTGCTCGCTCCCCGCTGTCCATAGCCTCGGCGAAGGACAGCTCAATCCCGGAGGGTAGGTCGCTTAGATAAATGATAGAAGTCCCGCCTGGCGGGATACAGAACCTGGCTTACAGACCGGCTGTTATATAATGAAAGAGGGAATCGTGACGATTTCCTCTTTTGTTTTTTTTACTTATAAGAAATGGATTAATCATTCCCTGGCGAATGTTGGAACAGTTAGGGGCAAACGGAAAAATGGAAATTCAGGTTAGGACGCATTAACTGCCGTTTTGAGTGCAGATCAGAACAGTTGGCGCCATTTTATCTGTTTATTTCTATTTATAACCGTATATCTGTACAGAGTCTATTTTTTACCAGGCTTGATAAATATGCTATCCGGAATCTCCCCTGCACTTTTTATTTCAAAACCAGTAATTATCAGTTCCCCGGCCTCTTGCCCCATCATAAATGTTTCAATTTTAAATGGCACCATGATACCATCAATATCCCTGATGTCAGTATATATTTTGCTTGCTTCCACATCCATTCCCTGGACTTTATTTTTCGAGTCCACTTTGGAAATCAAATAGGTACCGGAATGGATATAATAGGTTTCAATGTCATCTTCAGATGCTTCAAGCTTAATTTTATACATCGTAACTCCCTCGAAATCCTCATTGCCTTCATATTTTACCTTGAATTTCTTTTTCTTCCAGTTATATAACCGACCATCAATATCAGCCATGGTTTGCATTGTTTTCTTCTCACTGATGCCCATAACGACAGGCTCAGGTCCGCTCATCGGATTAATCGCCCAGCCGTCCTTGCCATCGAAAGCCTGCACAAGTTGCATTTCCTGAAAAGTTGCTTCAAATTTCACTTTTCCCGGGCGCTTCTGGTAAAATACAAAGGGAAGTTCCATTCCCATTTGATTGATTTTTCCATATATAACAACAGCTTCTACCTGGTTAATCTTGTTCTGGCCAACCGCTGAATAATGTTTCTTTAAAATGGATTTGAGATTTTGTGCATTCGATGTCATCGCAGAAGATAAGAGGAATGCTAATAAAATTATGCTAAGTCTTTTCATTTTGGCTTTTATTTTAGAAAGTATTGAGAAGCGACGATAATTAATATTATGGCAATTAATGCCACATAAGTATATGGGCTTGCAAAGTTAAAAGTCCATCCCCTGGATGGATATAATTTTGGCACAATTAACCGGGTATCTTTTCGATTAAAATAAAACAGCCCTTTCCAGTTTCCCGGATCTTTACTCATGGTATCAGGAATCTCTTTGTCAGGTTTATTTTTCATTCTTGCAGGGAAATTTTATTATATCAGATAACTACTCCCTCCTATCATGGGG
>CAYGFI010000149.1:0-11925 GCA_964349045.1 uncultured Chitinophaga sp. | reverse complement strand
CCACAAAAATAAAAGTGTTTAGGTAATCACAAAATATTTTACCGGACACCAATGATAAAAAAAGTAAAAGAACCGAAAGAATTTTTATGAGTAAAAAAGTGTTGATTGTTCAAGGTCATCCGAATAAAGACAGCCTAAGCAGCAGGATTATGGCAACATATAAAGAAGGCGCAGAAGCAGGGGGAGCAGAAGTCAGGGAAATAATTGTTAAAGATTTGAATTTCAATCCAATATTATTCCTCGGATACAAACGAAAAGAGAAACTGGAAGATGATATACTATCTTCTCAGGAACTTATTGCATGGGCTGATCACCTGGTTTTTATTTATCCTAACTGGTGGGGAACGTATCCTGCTCTTTTCAAGGGATTCATTGATAAAGTTCTCTGGCCCGGGTTTGCATTTCAGTATAGGCAGAATTCATTGGGTATTGATCAGTTATTGACCGGAAAATCAGCCCGGGTAATTGTTACCATGGACACTCCCTTATGGTATTATAATTTAGTGCAGGGCCGACCCGGACATCGTGCAATTAAAGGCGCTACGCTGAAATTCTGCGGAATTAAACCGGTACGGTTTTTTACACTTACTCCTGTGAGAAATGCAAGTGAAAATATTATAAACCAATGGCTTGGTAAGGTCTACTGGTTGGGATTAAAAATAAAATGAAGAAAAAAACAGATATGAAGCTGATTATTATATTTGAAAGTTTGCACGGTACCACAGCGAAATGTGCCAGGAAGCTTAGCGAACTTATTAATTGTAATATTCACATTGCGCAATTAAAGGAAAATGAAGATATCCGGATCAATGAGTTTGATGTTATCATCATAGGTGGCTCCATTCATTTGGGAGTAATTCAGACCAGGGTAGAAAATTTCATAAAGAAGAACCATGCAGTGCTACTTGAAAAGAAATTAGGATTATACTTGTGTTGCATGGAAGTGGGAGAGAATGCCCGGATGCAGTTTGAAAAGGCATACCCGGCCGATTTGAGGAAAAAAGCTCTGGTTACCAGTTTATTCGGCGGGGAATTTAATCTTGGAAAAATGAATTTTTTTGAGAAGAAATTAACCAGGAAATTAACCGGAATTAAGAGTTCGGTATCACGAATAAACGAAGACGAAATCAGGCGGTTTGCAGAAAAAATTAATCAGTTCGTGACTCTAAGAGATGTGAGATGAGAGTAGGGAGTAGGGAGTAGGAAGTAGGGAGATGAGAGATGAGAGATCTGGCCTGATTTACACATCAAGAATTATCCAGACTCCAAACTCCTGTCTCCCGTCTCCCGTCTCCCGTCTCCCGTCTCCCGACTCCCGTCTCCCGTCTCCCGTCTCCCGTCTCCCGTCTCCCGACTCCCGACTCCCGTCTCCCGTCTCCCGTCTCACACTTCAATATCCCCTTTATAAACAAACTTCACCGGCCCATCCAGCCAAACATCGGTAAAATGTCCGTCTTTTTGAGGAGTAAACCGAACATTAAGAATTCCCCCGGGCGCTTCAATAGTATATGAACTTTTGTCAGGTTTCTGCAGGCAATATGAAGAAATGGCAGAAGCAACTGCTCCTGTTCCGCAAGCCAGGGTTTCATTTTCCACACCTCTTTCGAATGTCCGCATTTTGAAAGTATTCTGAGAAACAGGCTCAACAAAATTCACATTTGCCCCTTTATTTCCAAATCGCGACTGGTGGCGGATTTCACGACCTTCAACAAAAACATCAATTACAGAAATAGCCTCGCGAAATGTAACAAAATGAGTAGATCCGGTTTCTACAAGAAATCCATCGTGAAGTTCCTTAACACCCTCTACGTCGATCATTTTTAAACTAATTATCCCTGGCCCGATAATTTCTGCATGATGGATACCATCTATTCCGGAAAAGACTGTATTTCCAGTTATTACTTTCATGTCATAGGCAAATGCCGTGATGCATCTTCCACCGTTTCCGCACATTGAACCTTCATTTCCGTCAGAATTAAAATATTTCATTTGGAATTCTGCATTCAAATCATTAAGCAGCAGGATCATCCCGTCCGCACCAATGCCTGAATGCCTGTCACATAAAAATTTAACGAGATTTCTATCGAAGAAAAACTCGTCGATCTGGCGGCAATCTATCATGATAAAATCATTTCCTGCACCATGATATTTGTAAAACTTAAGCTGCATCTCCCAGTGTTAAAAAAGGTTAAATCCTTAAAAGTCTAAAACAACTTGTATGGTTTTGGCGTTAGTTTTGTGCAATATTACATAAATCATTTTAAGTGGGCATAATTATTGTTACGATTTAACTGAAAATTAAAATAATAAGAAATAAAAAAGAGAGATATGAAAACGAAAGGAATTCTATTAACGATAGCTGCTTCGGCTCTTGGAGCTATAATTGCAGTAGTTGTTTATGCTTCATTATTTCAACCGGAAATCCGTACGGTTGAGGTACCTGCAAAAGAAAATGTTGTTTACACGGGACTTAAGGACGGAAATATCACTGAGCCAATGGATTTTACATTTGCAGCCGAAAAAGCCGTACATGCAGTTGTACATGTTAAAACCAAGTCTCAGGGTAGCTACAGTTATAATCCGTTCTATGAGTTTTTCTTTGGCGAGAGGCCAAATGTTCAACCCCAGCCTTTGATGGGATTTGGTTCAGGTGTTATCATATCTGCTGATGGGTATATTGTTACCAACAACCATGTAGTTGAGGGTTCAAATGAAATAGAAGTAGTGATGAATGATCGACGTTCTTATACTGCTGAAATAATCGGTGTAGATCCCAGTACCGACATTGCCTTACTTAAGATAAATGCCTCTGATCTTCCTTTCATGGTATATGGAAGTTCGGATGACCTCAGGCTTGGGCAGTGGGTGCTGGCTGTAGGAAATCCTTATAACCTTACTTCGACGGTTACTGCAGGAATTGTGAGCGCCAAGGCAAGGAGCATCAATATTCTCGGGGAATCATCCATAGAATCTTTTATACAGACAGATGCAGCTGTTAACCCGGGTAATAGCGGGGGAGCTCTTGTTAATACACGGGGTGAGCTGGTAGGTATAAATACCGCAATTGCTTCACGAACCGGATCCTATTCCGGAAATTCCTTTGCTGTACCGATTAACATTGCCAGGAAAGTAGTGGCCGATTTGAAGGAATTCGGACAAGTTCAGCGCGCAATTCTGGGCGTTACCATTCAGGATGTAACACAGGAAGTGGCCAAACTTCATGATATAGAAAATTTAAAGGGAGTTTATATAAATGGGATTCGCGATGGAGGATCAGCCCAGGATGCAGGTATAAAAGAAGGTGATGTGGTCATATCGGTTAATAATATTCCGGTTAACAGCGTTTCTGAGCTCCAGGAACAAATCAGCAAATTCAGGCCTAATGATAAAGTAAATATTCTTATTAACCGGAACAATAAAGAGAAAGCCTTTGAAGTTGTATTAAGAAACATGGATGGCGATACAGGAATTGTTAAAAAAGAAGATTCACTTGCCCTTCTTGGAGCCAGCCTTGAACCGGTTAGTAATGAATTAAAACAGAAATTAGGGATTAAATACGGGGTCAGGGTAACGTCCCTGAAATCCGGAAAGTTAATGAAAGCTGGTGTACGCGAAGGTTTTGTGATTACCCAGATAAATAATAAGCCGGCAACCAGTGTTGAAGATATCAAGGCAATTTTGTCAAAAACACAAGGAGGAGTGTATATTGAAGGAATTTATCCCGACAGAACCATTGCTTATTATGCTTTTGGGTTATAATTCAAATGCCGAAACAAATTCTTTAAGAAGGACTTGTGAAAGCAGGTCTTTCTTTTAGTTTAAACTTTTGTCAAAAATGACTTGAATCGTATTGTTAAATAGCCTACTTTTGCATCACAATTTTTATGAGGAGAAAAAAACAGAATGAGACAATTAAAAATTACAAAATCCATTACCAATAGGGAAAGTGCATCATTGGATAAATACTTGCAGGAAATTGGTAAGGAAGAATTGATTACTGTGGAGGAAGAAGTTGAATTAGCGCAGAGAATCAAAAAGGGCGACCGTATAGCACTGGAGAAACTTACCCGGGCTAATCTAAGGTTCGTTGTTTCAGTAGCCAAACAATATCAGAATCAGGGTCTTAGTTTACCTGATTTGATTAATGAAGGCAACCTGGGATTGATAAAAGCAGCTGAAAAATTCGATGAAACACGCGGATTTAAATTCATTTCATATGCAGTGTGGTGGATCCGCCAGTCAATTCTTCAGGCTCTGGCCGAACAATCCAGAATTGTAAGACTACCTCTGAACCAGGTGGGTTCATTGAATAAGATAAATAAAGCATTTTCAAAATTTGAGCAGGAATTTGAGCGGACACCGACCCCTGAAGAACTTGCAGAAGCTCTGGATCTTCCTAAGGAAAAGGTTGCAGATACACTGAGAGTTTCAGGAAGACATGTTTCTGTTGATGCTCCTTTTGTTGATGGCGAAGACAACAATTTGCTTGATGTTTTAACCAATAATGATTCTCCAAATGCCGATAAAAACCTGATTAACGAATCTCTTTCAAAGGAAATCGAAAGATCACTCGCTACTCTTACGGAAAGAGAAAGAGACATTATAAAATTTTTCTTTGGAATTAACTGTCAGGAAATGACTCTTGAAGAAATCGGCGAAAAATTTGGCCTTACACGCGAACGTGTCAGACAGATTAAGGAAAAAGCCATTCGCAGGCTCCGTCATACATCAAGAAGTAAGCTTCTTAAAACTTATCTCGGATAGGTATGATAGTTTAGTTTAAAGCGCCTGAAGTTTGAAGTACTTAAAGTTAGAAGTGCCTAAAGTTTGAAATGCTTAAAGTCAGATTCATTTATAACCATCCAATCTATTGTATCTCATCAACTTAATGAACTTTATAATCTTTATAATCTTTATAAACTTTATGAACTTTATGAACTTTAAACTTTAGGAACTCTAAACATATTATACTTTCATTAATGAACAAGCTCACCATCACCTCCATCCTTAAAAATTCATTTGAAAACAAAGGAGAGAAAACTGCAATGACTTATGTGGGAGAAGCAGGAATGTCCTACAAAGAACTTGAACTTAATATTCAGAAAACAGCCGGTCTTCTTCATCTTCTTGATATTAAAAAAGGTGACCGTGTGGCGATACTTGGTGAAAATTCGCCAAACTGGGGCGTTGCCTATCTTTCCGTTATTTTTCCCGGTGCAGTTGTTGTCCCTGTGCTTCCCGATTTTAATGAATCTGAAGTAAGCACTATCCTGGTTCATTCGGGAACTAAAGCGGTTTTTGTGAGCGAAAAACATTTTACCCGCCTTAATAGTTTGTTCACAAAATTGCCCATTCCAGTGATTTCTATTGATACATTAACCATTTTTGACGACAAAGAAAATCTTATCAGCCGGGTAAAACCCATCGACTATTTATCCAAATCGATAATCGACATTCAGGAAGAGGATCTGGCATCTGTTATTTACACATCCGGAACAACAGGATCCTCAAAGGGAGTTATGCTCAGTCATAAAAACATTGCATGGATGGTTAAAACATGTCGCGATATCCCCGATGTTGTCGACACAGATCGTTTTCTGTCAATACTTCCTATGTCGCATACCTACGAAAATTCCCTGGGTTTTTTACTTCCGCTGTATGCCGGGGCATGTGTATACTATCTTCGTAAACAGCCCACCTCAGCAGTTTTACTGGAAGCATTTGCCAGGGTTAAACCTACGATGTTTTTAACTGTTCCTTTGATAATTGAAAAAATATACCGCAAGCAGGTGATTCCAAAGATGAACGGGAAATGGATTACCCGAAACCTGTTTAAATTTGCTCCAACAAGGATCCTTTTAAACCGTGTTGCCGGAAAAAAATTAATGAAAACATTTGGGGGTGAACTACGGTTTTTTGGTATAGGGGGCGCAAAACTGGATCCGGTTATAGAAAAACACCTTCGGGAAGCAAAATTCCCCTACGCCATTGGCTACGGGCTTACTGAAACATCACCCTTACTGGCGGGAGCAGCGCCCTTTAAATCCAAATGGCAGGCAACAGGCCCGGCAGTAGTCGGCCTTGAACTGCGTATTTCTGAACCAAATCCTGAAACCGGAGAGGGTGAAATACAGGCAAAAGGGCCCAACGTGATGCAGGGTTATTATAAAAGCCCCGGGCAGACAGCAGCCGTCTTTACTGATGACGGATGGTTCAAAACCGGCGATCTGGGTTACATAGATAATGATGGAATCGTTTTTATCCGCGGGAGGATAAAAAATGTACTTTTAGGAACCAATGGCGAGAACATCTATCCCGAAGAGATTGAATCTATCCTGAACGGTATTGAATATATTGAAGAGTCACTTGTTGTTCAGGAAGAAGGAAAGATCGGGGCATTAATAAATATCAACCTTGCCGAATTCGAACATAAAATGGTGAAACTCAATGAACGCGTTATGCGTGTTGCACATGATACAATTGATGATCTCCTCTCAGAAGCTCAGAAATTTGTAAACCAGCGGGTTAACAGGATTTCTAAAATTCATTTTATTAAACTTCATACATCCCCGTTTGAAAAAACACCTACCAATAAGATAAAGAGGTTCTTATATTCGGGAAAAAAAGGTGACAATAAAACGAAAAACATGTAATACCAAACATTGCACCTTATACCGGTTAAAACCTTAATTCGCATTAGTAATAAATTATTTTTTCAGAATGAAGTACCTTAGCAGAGCTTTTCTCCATCAGATTAAGAATATATGTACCCTTTTTAAGTTGTGAATCCTTCATGTTTGTTACGTTCCAGGTATAAGTGGTTTCGAAAACAGTACTGAAAATAAGTTTTCCCGTTACATCATAAATTCTCAGGATGAGATCTTTTTTTCCTGCCATTTCAATATGGATCAAATCGCTGAAAGGATTAGGGTAAATCCTGACTGGCGAAGAGTCATCCATAACCAACAGTCCCCCTGTAATTTCATCGGTATAGTTGTCCGCGGCAAGGGCTGTATATTTTTTTAATTCAATACCGGAGCCTGTTCCAAGATTACGACTATATTGTTTTTCCGTAACATTATTCCAGTGTTCATAAACTCCGAGACTTACAAGATTACTTCCGTCTCCTTCCGGATCGTATTGGATTCCTGCAGGCCAGTTAATGGGATCGGATGCCTGTCTCAGGTAGTCATCTGTACCGCTCATGTACGGAAATTTTTGATCAGTGGGCTTTGATGCGTATTCTGCCAGTAAGAAATCGTAACAAACCGATTCGATTGCTACAGCATCCTGTGAAAGGAACAGCGATGAAGGATAGTCGTTATTAAATGGAGACATCTGCCATTTTTCAAGATATCCTTGCCAGCTTCTTCCGGCCCAGATCCCATCAATAATGTATAGCAGTGTTTTTCCTCCCAGTTCTTCGTGACCCATATAATCCACAAGATGCCTGAATACACCCATATTAGCATTTTTCTGGGGGAAATAAGGGTGCATGTACATTGCTGATTGAGCTTCAGGAGGAGTACCTGATTCCAAAACGGATCCCTGGTGATTTTTCGCGGCAAGTGTTATTCCGGCGCTGTCATGAGACTTTAAACAGGGTATATTAATAAAATACTCTGCATCGACATAGTGCATGGGAATAGATGATGTTTCTATTCCATCAGAAAACTTCAGCAACTGATCAGCAGATGGTATTGTCTTTTCACGGCCGTTTCCACCTTGTCCATCCACATAATGTACATCCGGATACTCACTATGACATTTGCTATAATATTCATCACGGAAGGTACGATAGCTATCACCAATCCAGATGTCATCCTGGGGAACTCCAACAACATCAACCAATTGATGAAGAATAGCCAAAAGGACCTGCGGAGTTGAATCCATTCGTTTTGGCCCGGCACAGTTGCAACTGGAGTTGGTGAGATTGACTTTAATAGCGAATTTTTCGCCGTTGGTATATCCAACAAATCCTTTGCCGTGATTATTGTTATAATATTTAAAAATCCCATCCCATGCATCTTTAATATCAGATTTCCCGCCAATTCTGCGGATGCCTGAAGTTAACATGGAATCAACCAGTACCTGGTTACAGTTTTTATCCAGCGCCCAGTAATCGCTCCAGTCATTAGCAGAAGGATCAGCCATCTCTGCATTGGTCACATTCTGATCATAAACCCAGACAACTCTTCCCGGGAAAATACCTTTTGCTTCGCCAACAGGAGCATTTGCCTGGAAATAAGAAGCGTCAACTATTGAAAACTGATTTTGCTGTTCCGTGCTGCTGAATGAGAATAATGCCACTGCAATAAACAGTGAAGCCATGGTGAACCTGGAATACAACAGGCTTCTTTTTTCTTTTTTAAATATATAAACAGTTGAGGCTAATCCAATTAAATAAACCACAAAAGCAGACATAACCGGAGCAGATGCCTGCATACATGGATACGCAGCCCTGGAGGGCTTGGGAATTACACGTATCAAAAACCAGGTTACCGAGGATATTCCCAGGAAGAAAAAAACAAGTTTTGTTTTTTTAAGAGAATTCAAATGTGTAAAAAGTTTCATGGGATGGTAATTTTAGTAAAGTACTTAATTAGAATAAAGAAGGTATTGAAGAAAATGTTTTAATATTCTGGAATAATTAATTCTACTTTGACATATTTATTATAATAGGAATGCAAAATACAAATCGCAGCAAAGCGAAGATCCCGCTGCGCCTCAAATGCTTCAGCGCACACGGACTGCGGGAATGCAAAAGGCAAAATTCAAAATACATTCATCAATTAGCGTTAATAGTTTTTATCAATTTCTTAACTAATCAATATTTAGTAATAGTTAAATTCAATAAATATCATATCACCCTAGTCCTTCTTATAGTCCGGAAAGCAAATACCGCAATAATCACAAAGCACACAAAAGGCAATATGAACGAGAAGTTCACTGCCGGCATACCCGCAACTGTTCCTAAATCGATTATTGCTCCCTGCAGCGGAGGCATTAGTGCGCCACCCACGATGGCCATAACGAGTCCGGCGGCGCCTATTGTTGCATCATCACCAATTCCATGCAATGCAATTCCATAAATGGTCGGGAACATTAATGACATAAAGGCGGAAGTAGCAATTAAGCAGTATAAACCGGTCATACCCTGGATAAATATTGTACCTGAAATAGTAATCATTCCGCCAATAGCAAAGAAAAATAACAATCTTTTTGAGTTAATGTACTTCATTAATAAGGTACTGATAAATCGGCTGGAAAGGAAAATTGCCATGGCGATAATGTTGTATTTCTGAGCTGTGGATTTAACAATTCCCAGATTTTCGGCATATTGAATTATAAAGGTCCAACACATAATCTGTGCAGCCACATAAAACATTTGTGCAATTACTCCTTCGCGGTACACCGGTTTTTTAAGTAACCTTCCAATGATTTCTTTAGTTCTTACTTCGTGGTTTGCATTAGCACGGTCAGGCATTTTGGTGACTGCAATTATCACAAGCATGATTATGACAACCAATCCGAGTATAACATAGGGATTCCGGATTATCGCAAGGTCATTGGTACGAATGATAGCTTTCTGTGCAGCATCGAGAGTTGGAAAAATCAAATTTCCCATTGTGTCTCGTTTGTCTGATCCGAGGGCTACTAATATGACGTTTGATGCAATAAACATCCCAAGTAATGAACCCATTGGATTGAATGACTGGGCAAGATTCAGCCTGCGTGTTGAAGTCTCCTCATCGCCCATTGATAAAATAAAAGGATTTGCAGTTGTTTCTAAAAATGCAAGTCCGAATGTTAAAATATAAAGAGAAATCAGAAAAAATCCAAAGACCTCGTATTTTGCAGAGGGATAAAACATTAAGGCTCCAATGGCATAAAGCACTAATCCTACCATAATCCCTTTTTTATAGGTATATTTTTTGACAAATATGGCCGCAGGTAATGCCATAGTTGCATAACCACCATAAAATGCAAATTGGATTAATGCAGCTTTTGCATTCGAAATTTCCATGACTGTTTTAAACGCAGCCACCATTGGATTCGTTATATCATTTGCGAAACCCCAAAGGGCAAACAAACTGGTTATGATTATAAAAGGGAGGAGGTACTTCTTTTCGACTACTTTGGGTTTTTGTTTCATTTTAATTCAGTTAAAAATTAATTAATTTATTACTGCAAGCCCTTCAATTTCAACAAGTAATTCAGGCCTGCATATATCTGCAATAATATAAACGGTGGGTATATTGGGAAAATATTTCAGGCAGATATTTTTCACCTCCGGAATGTCTGCCCGGAATTTCACATAAACACGTAAGTGGCTGATCACAATTTTATGATTTGCATTAATTCCGTGTTTTTGCAGGTTATCAATCGAAATTAAACTCATTATATTCTGAATGGTCATTTCTGTCTGTAGTCCTGCAGATATGACAGGAACACTTACTTGTCCTTTTATTGCCGCGGTTCCCGAAATAAAGATCCATTTATATTCCGGGGTAATTAAGAGTTTAGCACGTTCAAATTTTGGTGAAGTGCGGCAAAAATCGCTCATTGTATTGTTTTCAGCCAGAACTTCTGTGGAATAAGAGTAAGCATCAAGCTGAACCGGGCTTTTTATGGCAGAAGTCGAGCATCCGGGTCCAAAACCTGTGGCAATGATGTCAATCGTTATACCGCCACAGTCAGTACCAATACCGGTAGCGGCAGGATACCCGTTTATAAAGTCTGCCTGGTTAAAAAATTTAGAACGAACATCATTAAAAATCTGGTAATGCTGGCTGGTTGATTTCTCCAGGGTCACATTCCTGGTGATCTGTTCAATATAGTTCCATTGACGAACAATGTTGGAGAACTCCATTTCTTCCTCCATCAAAATATCTTGTATTTGTGAAAAAGCCAGGGTACTTTGCTGCAGGATTTTATCGGTTTCAGAATTATCACATGAGCCTGTCGCAATAAGCATCTTGCTGCCGCACCTGTTAATTACAAGCCAGGACGATTTATTATTTTCACGGTGAATAATTTCATTAGCCTGCAATCCTTCAATAATGGTTAATTCTAATACAATCATTTCATGTTCAGGCGTTTGGGCAATAATAGAAGTAGGTGGAATTTTAATAAAAAAATCTTTTGCGCATGACAATAATTTTCGCTTGCTTTGAATATATTCTGAGTTATTTGCAACGGAAATGAATAGGGTTTGCTTTATTATCGAATCCCTGGAATAATATTTAAGTACGACTTCCTCATTAAACTGCTTGTAACAGTCAATAAGCTGTTCAGTCAGCGTGGTCCCGGTCCGGGGATAAATACAAAGATTATTCAGAATTAATTCAGTCGCAGTAGAATAAGACATTAGAGCATTGTATAAATAAAAGGTTTGTTTAAAGACTGTAAAAATATAAAAATAACGGTTTAATGTTGATTTTATGAAGTCTAAAATTCTAAATCCCGCAAATTTGTTCATTTTTCTAACGATTACGGGAGTTTGGTATATTAAGGAAATTCTTCCCCGGAAACGCGTTTAATAATGAATGTTATTTTAAAGAAAATCATAGTTGGTGCAAAGTGTTCTTAAATGATGGTTTTCATGAATTCGAACAGAACATTTGCCATTCATTTTCAAATTTTCATGAAAATATATTTTAATTTTATTTCTAATCATATTACTTCTATTCAAAACATTGTATTCATAAAATTGAGCCAAATCCAGCCCTGCAGGATACGCGAAGTGGGATTCAGCGCTTAATTTTTTTGCATCCCCGCGAGGCGGGATTCCGAGCTTAACTTTTTAGGATGAAGGATTAAGCGCGGAAACCGCGAGCGGTTAAGCAAAGGCGCAAGGGGGACGCGGTTTAATATATTAATTTATTTTTGCGTTTTTAAACCGCGCCTTGGCGTATCCCGCGA
>CAYGFI010000148.1:0-11930 GCA_964349045.1 uncultured Chitinophaga sp. | reverse complement strand
ACTCTTTCTTAATTTTGAAATTTTTCTTTTTAATTTTTACCGGACAATAGTGATTAAATATATCTTGAAATCTCAGTTTTAGATAATTATTGTTCCTGAAACTGTGAACGAAGTTAATCTATTTTTCAAAACCTTTATCAGTTTTGGACCCGGTTTATAAGTTCAATTTAATTCTCTGGTGTTTCATTAAAAAATTACTAATCTTACGCTATAATCAATTTTGATAGGGATTTGACGGGTGAAGTATGTGGATTCAATTTTTTTCAGATTTTGTAATCAATGTAATATGGAACCCTTAATTATGGACTGACAACAGTTTATATTGTTTTAAATTTTGGTTAATAGTGAGTATTTTTTATCTTGTGGAAAATTATTTTTTTGAGAATACTATTCCTATTATATTCATTCTTTATAGGCCTTTTGGGAGGTGTGATGGTATTTTTGTCAACTGAATCCCAACAGACAAATCATACCAGGAAGATTTTTCTTTCGGATAAAACCTTTCAGACTCAATTTCAAAATAGTTCTCATTACAATCAAACCTCAAATATAAACCTGGATTTCCCATTATTAGTTCCGGTTAGATCTGCAGACACCAGCTCATATTCCATTCCTATCAGACGAATTGGCCGTTTATTTGTAATTGAGGCTACCGTTGATGGCGAGTCGGGTTTTTTGATTTTTGATACCGGTGCAACAAACCTGGTGCTAAACAGAACTTATTTTCGTGACCATGTAAGGTCAGGCGAAATTGTATCAGCCGGGATTACCGGAAATGTCAGCCAGGTTGACAGGATCACTGCCAATAATATGACTATCGGAGAATTGAAATTCGAAAAGCTGTCGGCAAATCTCACCGATTTGGGTCACATTGAAAATCGCAGGGGTATCAAAGTGCTCGGTTTATTTGGATTTGAACTCATTAAATCCTTTGAAATAACATTCGATGTGACCAATAACAGAATACTCTTAAACCCTGTCGATAATAAAGGAAACCTGTTAGATGCCGGGAAACAGTTCAATTCCGACTATATTCAGAATGTGGAAATAGTCAACAATGTGCTTTTTGCTAAAGCCACTATTGGAGAAAAATTACTACGGTTTTGTTTTGATACCGGGGCTGAAACCAATGCACTTAACAGCTATTTACAAAAAACAGTTTTGCAAACCGTTTCCATTACACGTACTGTAAAATTAGGAGGCGCCGGCGCTTCTTCCAGGGAGGTTATTTATGGAATTATGAATGAATTTAATTACGGTGACTCACAAATACCTGGTATGGAAACGATTATTACCTATATGGACCATTTATACGAGGCTTATGGTGTTCATATTGACGGTGTGCTGGGATTTGATTTCATCTCAAAAGGTAATTTTTGCATTAACTTTACAAAAAAACAAATGGGAATTTCATACATTAAACCAGTTGGCCGATGAGGTTTTTAAAAAAATACATATTGTTTTTAACCTGTTTGACGATTTCGGCTATCAACCTGGCACAATTCGATCCAACTTCCATCAGCAGGATCGAGGATGGAAAAATACAATTCTCACTGGATATCCGCTGGTCAGATTCTCAGAAAAAAGAAATTGAAAAACTTTTTAACCTGGATAGCACTCTTTGGCTTAAATTAAATGTAAATACGTCCGGTATTCTTTTAAATGGTGAGGAATGGAAAGTCAGATACATTTCCCCTTTTATCGTAGAACTCTCTAAAAACCTCGGGAATCAACCTGTTTTTCACTTTAATGAAAATGATATCTTTTTGATTGATGATAACTGGCTGGTGGCGCCAGGATATGTGGATCAGGAAAAAGTGATATATGGGGCAAACAGCCTTAAAAAAGACGTGAATTTTCAATACAGGGATGGTGAAGCCCGTTTCTTTCTGCCCGGATATCTGAAATCGCAACAGGTTTATGTTGCAGGTTCTTTCAACAACTGGAATCCTGTAGGAACTGCAATGCAGAAAGTTGATGCAGGCTGGATCGCTGCTATCCCGTTACCTGCCGGAAAGTATTTTTATAAGTTTATCGTCGACGGTAACTGGATGACGGATCCAAATAATAACCTTAGTGAAAATGATGGGCAGGGAAACATAAATTCAACCTTGTATTGCCCTAACTATCTTTTTCAACTGGATGGATATTCCAAAGCCCGCAGGGTTACCGTTGCTGGAACATTTAACAAATGGAACCGCCGGGAGCTCAAAATGAATCCTACACATGGTGGATGGTCTTTGCCTGTTTATCTGAGGAATGGAACATATTCCTATAAATTTATTGTTGACGACACATGGATTACCGATCCCGCCAACAGCAATACACGTACAGATGCAAAAGGGAACATGAATTCTGTCATTGGTTTCGGGGATGAATATTTTTTCCGGTTAAATGGATTTACAAATTCGGAGCGGGCGCTTGTTGCGGGAAATTTTAATAATTGGGACCCGGATGAGCTGATGATGCAAAAAACTACTGATGGTTGGGAATTGCCTTACCAATTGGCGCCAGGAAATCACGAATACAAGTTTATTGTTGATGGACGCTGGATGACTGATCCTTCCAATCCATACATCATTGGTTCTGGTGATTATGCTAATTCCTGCCTGGCTTTTAAAGCAAACTATACTTTTTCATTAGATAATTTTCCCGATGCGGGGGAGGTGAAATTAACAGGCAGCTTTAATAACTGGAATCCGGATGGCTATAAAATGGTGAAAAAAGAAGGGATATGGACATTCCCATTGTACCTTTCGGAGGGGAAACATTTATATAAACTTATTGTTGATGGAAAATGGATGACCGATCCCACTAATAAATTATGGGAAGAAAATGAATTTGGTACCGGGAATTCTGTGCTCTGGAAGAACTGACCACCCAAAAAATACTATTCATTTCCTTATACCATCGAAGTCAGTAGTTTCATTTCGGTAGGGGAAAAAATAAGTGAGGGGGAAAATTAATATTATTTGAAACATGCAATATTTTAAAAATCATAACGATAAATTAGATTTTACATTTCAAAAAGATGTACCTTTCGAACATTGCCAAAAAAACAGGAAGGGTTTTATCAATGAAAATAGAAAAACCTGAAATTTTAGCCGGTAGTCTTCCCAAGTCTCCAACCGGGATCCAGGGGTTTGATGAAATAACCGGCGGTGGGTTGCCAACAGGCAGACCTACGCTCCTCTGTGGTGGTGCAGGCTGCGGAAAAACACTTTTTGGAATGGAGTTTCTTGTACGGGGTGCAACGCAGTTTAACGAACCGGGTGTGTTTATGTCATTCGAAGAAACTAATGAAGAGTTAACCAAAAATATTGCTTCACTCGGTGTTGATTTGGAAGGCCTTGTTAAACATAAAAAAATTGTACTTGACCACGTTCATATTGAGCGTAATGAAATTGCTGAAACCGGTGAATATGATCTGGAAGGGCTGTTCATCCGGCTTGGATATGCAATAGATTCTATTGGAGCAAAGCGTGTTGTATTAGACACTATTGAATCACTATTTGCAGGATTGCCAAACCAATTGATCCTACGCTCTGAATTGCGGCGTTTATTTCGCTGGCTAAAGGATAAAGGGGTTACTGCAGTCATAACTGGCGAACGTGGAGAAGACACATTAACCCGGCAAGGTTTGGAAGAATATGTTTCAGATTGTGTTATTATGCTCGATCACAGGGTAACCGAACAGACTTCTACACGTCGGTTACGTGTTGTAAAGTACCGGGGTTCAATGCATGGAACCAATGAGTATCCATTCCTGATTGATGATCATGGCTTTTCTGTTTTACCTGTAACTTCCTTAGGACTGAAACATATTGTTTCCAATGAAAGAATCTCAAGCGGAATAAAGGAATTGGATATAATGCTTGAAGGGAAAGGCTATTTCCGTGGTAGCTCTATCCTTGTTTCCGGTACTGCAGGTGTTGGAAAAACAAGTATTGCAGCTCACTTTGCTGAAGCAGCGTGTAAACGCGGAGAACGGGTTCTTTATTTTTGTTTTGAAGAATCGTCAAACCAGCTTATAAGGAATATGCGTTCTATCGGTATAAATTTAGAGACCTGGGTGAAGAAGGGACTTCTTCAATTCCAGGCAACGCGCCCGACTTTTTATGGTCTCGAGATGCATCTTGCTAAAACTCACAAAGCCGTTAATGATTTCAAGCCTCAGGTTGTAATACTTGACCCGATTAATACATTCGTCATTGGTGAAAAAGAGTTTGAAATAAAAACGATGTTAATGCGTCTTGTTGATTTTCTCAAATCGAATCAGATAACTGCAATGCTTACCAGTTTAACTTCAAATGGAAACGAATTGGAACAAACTGATGTTGGAATATCATCCTTGATAGATACATGGTTATTTCTTCGTGATATAGAATTAAGCGGTGAACGAAACAGGGGCATGTATATTCTTAAATCGCGCGGTATGGATCACTCTAATCAGATTCGCGAGTTCACGTTTACCAATCATGGTGTTAAATTAAGTAAAGTTTATGTTGGTCCCAGCGGAGTGTTAACCGGCTCAGCGCGTATTGCACAGGAAGCTATTGAAAATGCCGGGGTGCTGGCGCGTAAACATGATATTGAACGGAAAAAACGGGAAATTGAAAGGAAACGCAAGGCATTGGAAGCACAAATTGCTTCTTTGTATGCCGGTTTTGAGTTGGAAGAGTCCGAAGCTATCAAAATGATAGAAACAGAAACGGATAGCATTAAACTACTGGAGCAAGACAAAATGAAAATGGCAGAAAGCAGAAAAGCTGACGTGGAAAATCCGGCTGCCAGCTTAAGGGAAAAATAATTAACAAGATAATTTTATGAAACCTTTACCTGTAAAATCAGATAAAAGAATTAAAAAAGCAAAGACGGTTAAAGCGGACAAAGATATCTGGATACTTCGTTTATATGTTGCCGGAAAAACGCCTAAAGCCCTTACCGCATTTGCTAATCTGAAAAAGATCTGCGAAGAACAATTACAGGGAAAATATTCTATTGAAGTAATTGATCTTTTAATATACCCGCAGTTAGGCCGTGATGACCAGATATTCGCGTTACCAACATTAGTTAGAAAATTACCGGTGCCCGTTCGGAAGATAATCGGAGATCTCTCAAATACAGAACGGGTTCTTGTTGGATTGGATTTATTGCCTCAAGGTTGATTACTGTAAATGAATTATACGCGGTATAATGATGAAACCCCCATGTTTTCCAAACACAACTTGTCCCGATTTATCGGGAAACACAATTAAAACAAAATCCGGTGCATGGGGGTTCCATCATCCCACTGAAATAAATTTTGTTATGATGAAAACGAAAAAAACAAAAGTCAGGAGTTCAAAAGATGATTTTCTAACAGAAATATCTGAATCAGGTAATGCCCGGTATATCCTTCGTTTATATGTAACGGGCGCAACCATTAAATCTGTTGATGCTATAAGAAACATCAAGAAGGTTTGCGAGGAATACCTTCAGGGCAGGTACGATCTGGAAGTAATTGATCTCTACCAGAAGCCGGGTTTAGCACAAGGGGAACAGATTATTGCAGCCCCGACGCTGATTAAAAAACTGCCACTTCCATTACGCCGGATCATTGGTGATATGTCAAATAAAGAGAAAGTTTTATTAAGTTTAGACTTGAGGGAGGTAAATGGCCATTAGGAATATCAGATTTTTAAAAATAATTGATTAATGAATAAGGTATCAATAACCAAAACAAAAAAGCAGCTCATTCTTGAAAATACAGAATTGCGTTCCAGACTCCTTGAAACAGAAGAGGCTGTTATTGCCATCCGGAAAGGAGAAGTTGATGCAATCGTGGTATCCGGTACTTTGGGCGAACAGATATATTCAATTAGTTCTGCTGAAACACCTTATCGCGCCTTCATTGAACAGATGAATGAAGGGGCTGTTTCACTAACGAAGGAAGGAATTATCCTCTATTGCAATTTAAGGTTTTCTGAACTCGTGCACGAACCTATTGAAACTGTAATAGGTTCAAATATTAAACGCTTTATTATCCCGGAAGATAAATTAAAATTTGCTTCCCTGGTTGACCCCCATGCTCAAAACAAAAATGAGGTTGTGATAACTTCCTTAAAGAATTCTACATGCCTGAAACTGTCTATTAGCCTTTTCCCTGCTTACCTGCACGGAAATAATTATATTCTGATAGCAACTGACATATCACAATTAAAAAAGAAAGAAAATGACCTGCGCGAAATACTTGAAATTTTAGAAAGACACATAGAAGAATTGAGGGCTTTGCGAATTGATAATATAAATGAAACCATTGATGTTAAAATAGAAAAAAACAGAATTGCTTTTACAAATAAAAAACTGGTTAAAGAAATAGCCAAATTAAACAGGGCAGTAGCAGCATTAAAGCAAAAACAACGATAGAATTAATCATCAAATTTTCGGGAAAAGTTGAAATAATTTAATTCCAACGGAGTTTTTCTGTTTGATTCCTGAATAATCAATCATTAAAAAAAACGATATTGTTGTCAAAACCAGAATGGTATTCAGAAATATATTATTGAAAGGACTTTTTATATATTTTTAGAGTGATTTCCTAAAGCACACCGCTGCCGGCAATCTTTGTACCGGCAGTGGATTTATGGCCTCCTTTTTTACTAACTAACTAGTAAACCAACTAACTACTAATAAATCAACTAACTAAGTAACTAATTAATAACAACTTATAATTTATAATCCTTCGATCTTCCGGTCATTAATTAAGATTATAATAGGGGTAAGGATTCTCTCTGAAACATCAATAAACACTTCAATATTTTTGTGTTTTTAATATTTGTTTGAATAACTGTTTTACCATGGTTTTCAGCAAAAACGAAGCCGACATGCATCACATTTTTGTAAAGGAAGTTCATGCCAGAACAAAGTACAGCGAGAAAATCAGAATGAAAAGAGATATCACAGCAAAATTTTATAAGGAGGATAAGAAATAGCAGTTAAATGTTTTTGGTAAGATTTTAAAATACAGATATATGGATACTGAATGGCTATAATTGAAACCGGCAACAAAAGCATTGTGCTGAATTTTAAATTGATTACTTTTGCAATATGAGAGCAATAAAAAATATCGAAACAAAAATTAATCAATTAACCCCGGGATTGATAAGGGAATTGGACCAATATTTGGATTATTTGATTAATAAAAGAGTTGATCGTATGCCTAAAAAATTAAGACAGGATTGGGCAGGTGGATTAAAAGATATTAAAATGACTTCAATCGAATTACAAAAATTAGCACTTGATTGGAGACAAAAGTAAGATATCTGGTTGATACTAATGTTTGGTTGGAGCGACTTTTAGACCAGGGAAAGTCTATTATTGCTTCAAAGTTTTTCGATATAATACCAACTGATTCGTTATTTGTAAGCGATTTTTCAATACATTCAATAGGAGTAATATTATCCAGATTAAAAAAATATGATATTTTAGAAAAATTTATCAATGATTTATTTATAAACGGTCAAATTGAATTATTATCGCTTAATTCGACTGATTTATTAGATGTCATTGGAAATATCCAAAAGTACAAGCTGGATTTTGATGATTCTTACCAATTCTCGGTAGCTCAAAAATATGACTTGACTATTGTCACATTCGACAAGGATTTCAATGCTAAAGGGATTAAGAAACAAACTCCTGATGATATAGTCGGGAACAAATAACCCACAGACCACAACATGCAATAAATGCCAAACGGCACTTATAGCAATCCCTTACTGCCAATGTTAGGTCGACTGTGTTGCAATCAGGCTGTCTAGCATAAATTGACCAATCTACATATCAATTATTTCGCTTCAATTAATCGATAGTTCAATAACTTTTGCTATCATTACAAGTACAACTTATTTAAATAAATATTCGAACATATCTGAAAACTAATTAACAAACCAATTTCTTCTGATGCTCTATGTAACATGCGCTATAATCCTAAATGGAAACAAAATCCTGGCAACTCAGCGAAGTGAAAAAATGAGTCTCCCACTATAATGGGAACTCCCAGGTGGGAAAATAGAAATAGGCGAAACTTCAGAAGATTGCATTGTGGAAAAATAATTTTATTGTTTGTAAGAATGAAAAATGAAGATGAGTTTAAAAATACTATGTCATTTGTATTTCTGGGTGATGCGAGGTTTATTAAATACTCCGGATCAAAGCCAATGAGTATTACCTGGGAATTAAGCGAACCAATACCACATTATCTTTGGAAAGAATCAGCTAAGCTTGCTGTAGGATAAAACTAACTATCAATCCCCCAATGCACCCCCCAACCCAATCCCATTAGAACCAAAACGCAAGCCGCTACGCCCTGGAATATCAGACTGCAGATGTTACCGACTTACATGGTATTCTGGGAAAATGGTTACCCATTGGTGGCAGGGTGCTGGAAATTGGCTGCGGGGCAGAGAGGGATGCTGCGTTTATGGCTTCTATGGGCTGCAGGGTGGTGGCAACGGATGCCAGCATTGAAATGCTCCGGTTTTCAAAAGAATACCTGCAAAAGAATTCTCAGTCCGGTATGTGTACTCTGATTCAGGCTTCTTTCCCATTGGAGCCGGATCATAAATTGCTATCGGAGCGTTTCGATGCCGTGGTTTGTCTGGCAACCATAATGCATATTCCCGATAGTGAGCTGTTTACTTTTGCATTCCAGCTCAAATCCCTTCTGAACAGTAAGGGCATTTTTATTTGTTCCTTTTGTGCTGGCCGGGAAGCCTCGGAAGATGATCCCCGTTTATTTGTGAACCGCGAGCCTTCCCAGGTACAATTGTTTTTCGAACGTATTGGATTCCGGCTTCTGTATGCTGCTGAAAACAATGATGGTCTGGGTCAGGATATTCCCTGGACCACCTTGGTTTTTGAATCAGAAGGAGTGCTGGGTTTTCGTCCGGTCGATCAGATCGAAGCCATTATAAACCGAGATAAGAAAGTCGCCACCTATAAACTGGTGCTTGTACGGGCTTTATGTGATATCTCCCAGACAGAATACCGCAATGCCAAATGGCATGCCAATAACACCGTTAGTATACCCTTAGGGTTAATTGCCGAAAAATGGCTATACTATTACTGGCCTTTAATAGAATCGGAGATTATGCTTCCCCAGATGAATGGTTTTGAAAAAAACAAACAGATTGCCTTTCGTCCTCAGTTAAGCCGTCTGGTTGCTGCTTTTCGGGCTAAAGGCGGACTAAGTGCTTTTCATACCTCATGGCGCGCAGGAAGACTCGATCCAAATGCTCACCAGCTTTTTCTGGAATGTATCAAAGCCATCTCCGGAGCAATTGTTAAAGGGCCGGTTAACTATGCCGGTGGTTCCATTGAGGGAGGGAATCAGATTTTTACTTTCTACGGGAATCTTGGAGTGAGTAAAATCAGAACCCGTGAAGATGTTTCCACACAGCTTGGAAGAGTTTTTTTTGATGCCAGCATCTGGCGCGAGATGAGCCTGGTTGGGCACTGGATCAGTGAAGCCATAATACTGAGGTGGGCAGAGTTGGTTCACCAGTTTTCATCCCGGTCCATCCCGGTAGCATCCATTGTCTCCGAACTGCTTATAACCCCTGAACTAAGCCGGGATGTGGCAGTGGCAAAATCCATTTTCGGAAATCTCGAAACCCTCAATTGCGTTTACACCAACAAATCCCTTACCGGTTCCCGTTTCGATGTGGATCATTTGATTCCTTTCTCCCTTTGGCATAATAATGATCTCTGGAATCTTTTGCCCGCAGACCAAAAAGTAAACAACAACAAGCGCGATAAGGTAATTCGTCAGGAAACCCTGCATAAATGCGAGGAGCGTATTGTTTATTACTGGAGGATACAAAGCACCGCACAACCCGAAAGATTCCGCAACGAAGTAAGCCGAACCCTCCTCGGTACCCGAAGCACAGGGATAAATTGGGAAAAACCTGCTCTGGCAGCACTTTCAGAAGCTGTTGAAATGGTGGCAATTCAAAGGGGAGTGGAAAGGTGGGGTGAAATTTAATTCAAATCCCCAAAACACCAGAGAATTTATAGCCGAACAATTGACCCTCCAGTTTATTAAATTCCCTGTTATCATTTTTTATACAACAGGAAGATGCTCAGGTTAAATGAAACTGATTTTCTTTTCCCGATGAACCAATATTCCAATTCACTGAAACCAAAAAAAAAGACTTCATTCTACCGGGTTGGAAAATGCATTTCTGGCAGTTGATGATGTTGAATATGCTGATGGCAAAAGAATTCCCCTTAAAATTTGCATTCCATAATCCCATTACGTAAATTGCGTAACGTAAAATACGTAAAATGGAAAGTAAACCTACAAATCCCTTCATTATAGGTGGTTATCTTGGACCCGGGTATTTCTGTGATCGTCAGAATGAAACCAATCGGCTTCTGCAGGCAATCGCTTCGCGGAGGAATGTAACTTTGATTTCACTAAGACGAATGGGGAAAACCGGATTGCTAAAGCATACAATTTATTTGCTCGAAAAGCAGAAAAGTCCGGTAGATGTACTTTATTTTGACTTGCTTCCAAGCATGAATTCAAGAGATTTGTTAAGCGGCTTATCTTCTGCTTTGCTGCGATTAAAAAACAAAGAAAAGAATTTTATCGAAAAAGCGCTTGGCCTTCTCTCAAACTTACGTCCAAAACTTAGCTATGATGCTCTTACAAGTCAGCCTTCACTTGAATTGAATGTTGAATCGGCGAATGATATTCAGTATGGATTTGACAGCCTCTTGCATATTCTTTCAGACATACAACAGGATTTTGTGATCATGCTTGACGAGTTTCAGCAAATAAGCAATTACCCTGAAAAAAACATTGAACATCTGCTCAGAACGGTCATACAGACTTATCCTGATATTCCATTTGTTTTTTCCGGCAGTAGCAAGCACATGCTTGAGCCCATGTTTAAAGCAGCCAACAGGCCTTTTTACCAAAGCTCGGAACTTATGTATATTGATAAAATCGAGGAAAAGGAATACCGAAGTTTTATTACGGATTTATTTTTAACCGGAGATATAAAAATTGAACCTGATTGCATTTCTGAGATTTTCAGGTGGACACGTCTTCATACCTTCTATGTTCAGTATGTATGCAACATGTTGTATGAAAAAAATGAGAAAACTATTGACAAAAACCTGCTTAACCAGATATTTTTTCAGATTATTTCCACATCCGAGCAATTGTATACCAATTACCGTAACCTTTTACCATCGCATCAATTCAGACTCCTGCAGGCAATTGCAATTGAAGGAGGAGTAACTCAGCCAACCTCAGCGAATTTTATTAAGACTCACAATCTGACAAGCGCCAGTTCCGTTTCAACTTCGCTTAAAGCCCTCAATGAAAAGGAGATGATTATAAATGATCAGGGACGATGGCTCGTATATGATGTGTTTTTCTCCAGATGGCTTGAATATCGGTATGGGAATTAATCAGGTTGATTCAAATATGACACCAATTCATCGGCAATTCAACTTTTACCGGGAAGATATTCTCAAATCGATGTTGAGAATTTCTGTGTTTATTCAAGGTAAAGAATTCTCTGATTTTAAGAAAAACTATTGCTTGTAGATGAGAATTTTTAAAATCATTGTAAAGGCAAAAAAAACATTTAATCATCAGGATTTTTATTTTCCATCAAAGGGTAATTACAAATATCTACCCCGTTTTTGTGCAAATTTTGAGTAGATGAAAAATGGGTCTGCAGGTAGAACTGTGCAAACCCTTATATTATCAGTGAACCTGGAAGGATTATTCGTTCCCGCTGACGCGGGCCCTCATGAGCTCGTCGTTCCTCCCCGGTTCGAACCCCCGGCCTTCTGATCCGTAGTCAGATGCACTATCCAATTATGCTACAGGTCCTTTTTGAGTATTGAGTATTGAGTTTTGATGTTCCACA
>CAYGFI010000147.1:0-12111 GCA_964349045.1 uncultured Chitinophaga sp. | reverse complement strand
ACACCCTGACGTATACCTATACCGATGGCAACAGCTGCACGAACTCCACGACACAGACCATCACGGTCAATGCACTGCCGGTAGTCACCTTTGCAGCATTATCACCGGTATGCGTTGATGCAGCAGACTTTGCTCTTTCGGGCGGGGCACCTGCCGGAGGCACGTACTCAGGCACAGGCGTATCAGGTGGTAATTTCTCCCCGGCCACCGCAGGAGCAGGCACCCACACCCTGACGTATACTTATACCGATGGTAACAGTTGTACAAACTCCACCACTCAAACAATCACGGTCAATTCAATTCCAACACCTTTAATATCAGGACCTATTGAGATTTGTGAACCTTCATCTGAGAATTACAGTGTTACAGAAGTTGTAGGAAATAGTTACAGTTGGAATGTAACGGGAGGAACGATTTCAGGAGTAGAAACAACAGCTTCAATAATAGTGAACTGGGCAGGAGTTGGTGCTGGGACACTTGAAGTGACTGAAACCATTGACGCCACCGGTTGTCAAAAGACGACTCCATTATATAATGTAACAAAATATGAGATACCAGTTTTATTGGATATTAATTCGAACAATAAGTTAACAAGAAGATAATAAAATAAATTAAACAGATACCTAAATCAATTAAAAATTAATGTTATGAGAACACAAAAAATTTCTGTAATGTCAAAGATGCTTGTTATTGTTTTATTAACAATATTAAGTGTAAGCAAAATCTCTGCTCAGTTTATCGGAGCAACTCAAATCGATCAAACTGCAATTGAAGAACGTAAAGGTGGTACAAGCATTTACACAGTGCCAGGTCCTGCCGGGGACGAATACAGCTGGCAGGTTGTTGGAGGTACAGTTACTGTGCCTGCAGCCGGTGTGACCGGTTCAGGAACTGGAGCCGATCCATATATTGTACCTTTTACGGTTGGAAGGCAATCCATCACAGTACAGTGGCCTGCTGATAACAATGGCATTACTTCAGTTACTGGTAATGTTTCAACTCAAAGGAAAGTTGCTCATGCAACTGTTGATTGTCCAAGTAAAATTCAGTCTCTCGATGTTGATTTCTGGAGTGCAGCAACCATCAAAATTAACGACGCAGATTATGAAATCTGTTCAGGTGATGCCACTTTAGGTCCAATTACAGTCCAGTTTACCGGTGCTCCGAATTTTGATTACAAATATACCATAACCGGTCTTGATGGTACAACTGCACCCGCCACAACCGTTACAGGTGCCACAACAGCAACGCAGACCATTGCTCTTCCGGCTAACCTTGTTAACACCAGTACCACTCTCGATCAGACCTATATTGTAACAATAACGGAGATGAACGATTCATTTACCGGATTAGGAAGTATTACTGATGCAACTTTTACAATCACCGTTCATCCTACTGTTGAAACAGGTACTATTACCAGTAGCAGTACACTTACACGCAGATAATGGTGAGATTAATTTGATTAAACTGACAAGCTGAATATTACAGAAAGTGTTATTTCTAATATTTTGATGTTCAATAATGATGGTGTATCAGAGCAGTCCGGATTTTATCCGGCTGCCCTGAAAACTGTCAAATGGATGTAAAAAGTTGAATTATTCAACTGTTTTAGAATTGAGAATATGAAGTATTCAAAGTACATATGGATATTCCTCCTTTCCCTGGGTTTTTCACCCGGGATTAAGGCCCAGTACATAAACATTGTATGTGCAGGGGATGAAGGAGTTGTGTACCGGGTTCAAGGTAATCCGGGTTCCACATTCGTTTGGAATGTACAGGGAGGTGTTATTTCAGCAAATTATGGAGACTCAATCATGGTTAACTGGGGGAATCTGCCTGGTGAATACGATCTTCGGGTGCAGGAATTCTCGAAATATGGTTGCGCCGCAACTCCGGTTAGTGGAAAAATATTGGTATCTGATCCAAACCTTGATTTGGGAGAAAATCTAGAAATTTGTGAAGGTGATGTTGTCGAAATATTACCTAAAGGTACTTTTTATTCATATCTCTGGCATGACGGATCTGTGAAACCTAATTTTATTGCCCGTGAGCAAGGTCTTATATCTCTTACTGTTACTGACAAATACGGATGTAAAAATTATGATAGCATGCTCTTAACTGTTCATAAAATGCCTGACGTGAATCTTGGAAGTGACACCTCCTTGTGTGGCACTGAAACGCTTACGCTTGATGCCGGTGATGATGGAGTATCATATAACTGGTCAACAGGTCAGACATCCCGCGAAATAACCGTATTTGAGGGCTTTAAAAATATTTCAGTAACTGTAACAGGTGATTATGGTTGTGCTAAATCGGATGAAATAATCATAAAAGCATGTTCTTCTGTAGATTATTTCAGAAATATGCCAACAGGATTTACCCCCAATGGTGATGGTAAAAACGATGTCTGGAATATTCCTGAATTGCAAATTTTCCCACAAGCTGTGGTGGAAATTTATGATCGGTGGGGACAATTATTGTTCCGCTCTGAAACCGGATATTCAAATCCCTGGGATGGAACTTCACGAGGAAAAGAAATGCCCATGGATTCTTATTATTATGTAATTAATCTAAATAGTCCCGGACTTGAGCCTATCTCAGGAACCGTAACTCTTATCAAATAGGGGCCATTGTGTATAATTATTTTTGTAATGTGATCATCTTATCTCTATCTTTCCGGCGATTTTGAGGAAATGGGGAGTTTAGCTGATGTAAAAAATATAATATTCAGCTAAATGTTTGGAATTGAAAAGGTAGAATTAACCTAATGAGGAAATTTTTATATCTTATTTTTACACTTGCGTGTATTGTGCCGAATTCTTATGCACAACAGGTTCCTCTATATAGCCAATACACGATGAATGGGTTTTTATTGAATCCGGCCGTTGCAGGTAGTGAAGGATATACTGCAATTAACCTTACCGCCAGAGAACAGTGGCTCGGACTTAAAAACACTCCTAAAACGCATGCAATTAGCGGTCAGACGCGTCTTCTGAAAAATAGCTATATCTCAAAAAAATCCTCAATACGCAAAAATTCCCCAATGGGCTCTCGAAGTGGAAAAGTGGGATTGGGAGCTTATGTTTTTAATGATAAAAACGGACCTATTGACCGCACAGGTATTCAACTTTCCTATGCATATCATATCAGAATGAAAAGAAGTCAGCTATCATTTGGAATTTCTGGTATGGCTTATCAGTTTTCAGTTGACGAAAGTAAAATCAGATTTCAATACGAAGATGATTTCTGGCAAAATGCTAAGAAATCCATTTTTATTCCTGATGCCAACTTCGGTGTATATTACTCTGATCCAAAAATATTTGCCGGTATTTCAATGTCTCAGCTTTTTCAGTCTGCTCTGAAATTAGGTGAAAAGGGATATGCCGAATATAAAATGAAGCGCTACTACCACCTTATCGGAGGATATGATATAGTGGTTAATGATTATTTCTCCATCGAACCTTCAATTCTTATTAAATCATCAGGCAACTTAATCTGGCAGGCTGATTTCAACACCAAGTTTATCTTTAATGAAGAATACTGGGGAGGCCTTTCTTATCGCACCGGAGGTGCGTTGATTTTCATGGGAGGTGTAAGAGTCGACAAATTCTTTTTTGGTTACGCTTTCGATTATACCCTGAGCAGTATTATGAAACACAGCTATGGCTCACACGAATTTATGGTCGCTGTGAGATTTGGCGATACCGCACGTCGTTATCGCTGGTTGAACAGGTATTAACTCAATACTGAACTATTCTTTCCCGTATTTGTTTCGCTTTCTAAAAAATCATGCAACTAATTAATAAAAAGTGTAAGCCTTGCGAAGGAGGTATTCCCAAACTTACCTCCTCTGAAATAAAATCCTATAGTTTACAGCTAAATCAACCCTGGCAAGTTGTTGATGATATGAAAATCTCTAAGGATTTCCATTTCAAAGATTTTCTTCATACCATAATTTTTGTTAACCGGGTTGCGGAAATTGCTGAAATCGAAGGTCATCATCCTGTTATGCATGTATATTATTCTAAAGTGCAAATCGAACTTTGGACCCATGCTATTCTCGGTTTATCGGAAAACGATTTTATTCTCGCGGCTAAAACGGATAAAATTTTCGAAAGTCTCTAAATGAGTCATTGTTGTTTTTAAATAGTTTTTATATTTGCGACTGAAAAATGTGCTGTAAAGCATGTTCTGACAAAATCATTCTCTGCATTTTAATCGAAAACCAGAGTATAAAACCTAAAGTAATGAAACCCTCATGCACTGACGTACACAACAAGGACATGAAAATACATGAGGGTTCTCCCGCTCAAGCGGGACAGGCTATGAGAAACAACTTAATATACAATAACATAACTCAAATATTTTCGAATGAAACAACATATATATACATTATTATTTGCTTGCCTTTTCATTTTTATACAGGAAGGTATTGTTGCTCAATCCATTCAGTTGACAGGGAAAGTTTATCATCGTGTAAACCAGGAACCTCTTTCCGGGGCAGGTGTTTTTTTTGAAAATACCGGAAAGGGAACTGTAACTGGTAAGGACGGAAGTTTTAGTCTCGAAATTCCTGAATCAAAAGAAAACCTGATTATCAGTTATCTCGGCTACAAATCCATTACTATCCTGCCATCAGAATATGATAATTCACCTGTTTTAAATATTGCACTGCAGGAAGATCTCATAGCTTTCAATGAAGGTGTGGTAATTGTAGGGTCACATTATGGAACCCGTTCAAATTTAAGCTCTCCGGTACCTGTTGACCAGTTCCCTACAGGAATTCTTAATCAAACCGGACAAACTGATCTAAGTCAACAGATTAACAGCCTTGCCCCATCTTTTTATTCAACCCGGCTTACTTATTCTGATGCTACGGATCACATGGATCCCGCTGCTCTCAGGGGATTGAATCCTGATCAAACTCTGATCCTGGTAAACGGAAAGCGTCACCATCCGTCTGCAGTGGTCAATACTCTTGGTGTTGTGGGCCGCGGTTCGGTTATTAATGATCTGAATACTATTCCTTCATCAGCCATCAGCAGGGTAGAAATTTTACGCGATGGTGCATCGGCTCAGTATGGATCAGATGCCATTGCAGGAGTAATAAATATTGTCCTTAAAGAAAATACAGGGAAATTATATCTGAAGAGCCATGTTGGTCAAAACTATGAGGGCGATGGTCTGCAAACCAATTTTGCGGCAAATTTTGGATTCAAACTTGGTAAATCGGGTACGGTAAATGCTACTGCAGAATTCAGAAAAAGACAAGGAACAAACAGGGCAGGTATATACCAGGGACTGATATACCGGACTGCAGATCAGGATGGATTGTCACTTCAGGAAAATATCGATCAGGATAATCAGATGATAGCTGACAAGGGCCTGAGTCGTGAAGATTTCAAAATGAAGTTGGGTAACTCGGCAATGACTGATGTCAATTTGTACCTGAATGCAAATTTGCCGGTTTTCAAAACGTTTGAGATCTATAGTTACGGTGGAACAAACCTCCGAAACAGCAAATCGGCCGGCGATTTCCGGCTGCCCAACGATCCCGCCCGCAGTAATCTCACCCTTCATCCAAATGGATTTCTACCTGAAATTGAAGCTCACCTGAATGATCAATTTGTAAGTACAGGCATCCGCGGCAGGGTTTTGCAATGGAATTCTGATCTTAGCTACACTTTCGGCCGGAATGCCATTGACTTTTTCGTCAACAATTCCACAAACGCATCCATGACCGACAGTCCCATGAATTTTAATTCGGGAGGGATCCGATTTAACCAAAGCGTGATAAATTTCGATTTAAGCCGGGATTTGGGTAAATCATTGAATATGGAATTATTCAGACTTTCCTTCGGAAGTGAATTCAGGATTGAAAATTACAGTATTTTAGCAGGGGAAGAAAATTCCTGGATCAATGAAAATCAGTTAGCCTACCCTGGAGCCCAGGGTTATCCTGGATATCAGCCTGCTGATGTGGCTGATGCTTCGAGAAATAATCTTGCATTTTACAGCGATTTAAGCACAATCCTTTTTAAAGGATTCCTGGTTGAAGCCGCTGGCAGGTTTGAAAATTATTCCGATTTCGGAAGTAATATTTCAGGAAAATTATCTTCCCGCTATTCAATCACCCGCTGGTTGAACCTTCGCGGATCCGTAAGCACCGGTTTTCGGGCGCCGGCCTTACATCAGTCATTTTACAATTATACCGGTTCTTATTATTTCGGGGGATATCTTTACGAGGTTCTTACCTCCAGAAATAATAATCCTGTTACTTCTGCATTTGGAATTCCTGCACTTAAAGAGGAAACTTCAAATAGCTATTCCCTGGGAATTACTTCAAAACCCACAAAAAATACAAATTTAACGCTTGATTTCTATCAGATTGACGTTCAGAACCGGGTTGTATTATCCGGGTATTTTTATAAAACATACGAAGGCACTGCTATCGATAGTCTGTTGGCTGATCTTACAACTACAGGAGCTGCACAATTTTTCACCAATGCGGTTGACACGCGCACACAGGGAGTCGATTTTATTCTATCCCATGAAATAAATTATTCAAAAGGATTAATTGGAGCGAGTTTTGGACTTAACCTCTCTAAAACAAGGATTAACAACAATCTGCATTCCAGTCAGTCTATTATCCAAAACGGATTATCAGAACAATTGTTCGACCGGCAGTCAAGGGCATTGCTCGAAATGGCTCAACCTTCACTGAAATATAATTTTACTTTGAATTATGTGCTGAATAAAATCACTTGTTTATTGAGGAACACTCATTACGGTGAAGTCAGCTATCTGGGCGTTTATAATACAGATGAGGATCAGGTTTATTCATCCAAATGGATTACAGATATCAGACTAAGCTACAAATTAACAGGAAAAATATCTGTATCCGCAGGAGCAAACAATCTCTTAAATGTATATCCTGATAAAAACAATACAACTCTCCAAAACCAGGGCCGGTTCATTTATAATACCGCCGTTACCCAATTCGGTTTTAACGGTGGTTACTACTACGGCGGACTAAGCCTAGAATTGTAAAAACATCACGCTCATCCGTCACGCCCTTCACGCCCGTCACGTCGTCACGCCATCACGCCATCCCTCACCAATAAACCCTTCCCCGGTAAAAAACCACCATTCACCGATTTCTTCTTTATTCACCCTCCCAAATCACATACTTTTGATTCATAAATTATAAATTTGAAATGGAGGAATAAAAAATGAATCAGATTATCGAAAAAAAACAGGGAAGAAGCAGGGCAATTTTAGGGATTGTTTTGCTTATTATAGGTTGTGCTCTTATTGCTAACCAGTTTAATTTTATCCCATTCCACATCAGGGATTATATTTTTACATGGCAGGCAATACTTATTCTTATCGGTGTAATTATGCTTACCCGCAAGGAAAATACTTTTACAGGGTACATACTTATCGGCGTAGGAGCATTTTTTCTGATCCCACACTTTGTTGATCTGCCCTTTGAGTACAGAGGTATTATCTGGCCGGTTTTTATTGTTCTGCTTGGAGTGTTGCTTATTTTCCGCAGCACCAACATTTTCGGGACAGGAAGAATTGAACGCGGATTCAGCGATGATTATATTGATGATTTAAACATCTTCGGAGGTCACGACCGGAAAATTAACTCGATGAGTTTCAGGGGAGGTAAGATTACCTCTGCTTTTGGCGGAGGAACTTATGACCTTACAAGCGCCCAGCTGGCTCCGGGAGTCAATGTTCTCGATCAGGTTACAATTTTCGGAGGTTCAAAACTAATTGTTCCAAACGACTGGGATATTAAGATCGAGGTAGTAGCTATTTTCGGTGGCTTCAGCGATAAAAGAGGCAAACTCCCTGTGCAAACTTCAGTATCTGAGAAAAGACTTGTTATTAAAGGCGTTGCGATTTTTGGAGGTGGAGAAATAATCAGCTACTAATCCAAATGATATGATTAATCCCATCACCGGGAATAAGGTTTATATTCTGGCTTATATGCTTGTCTGGGTTATTTTTGCTATAATCCAGGCAAGTATAGAGTTTTTTGTATTTGAAACCAATCTTGGGTTTGCAATTACAGACAGCGTAGTTTTCAATTCCCTTTTTCTAATCCTTGGATTAGCCATGTGGTTTCCCGTGAGGTACATGACTTTTAGCGAAAAAAGAGTTATTCCGGCTTTCCTGAACCATTTATTACTCGGAATCGTAATGTTGTTTATATGGATTTTTTCAGGTTACATGCTTTTAAAATTTTTTATCGGGGGAGATAATTCATCTCTCAATTTTCTTGAGTCGAGTTTACCTTACAGATCAGTTATCGGAATTCTTATATTCATTCTTCTGATTATGATTTACTACCTGATAGTTTATAGTGAAAACCTGAAACAAAAGATAAACGATGAGGCCAATCTTAAAACACTCATCAGGGAAGCAGAATTAAGCGCCCTTAAAGCTCAGATAAATCCTCATTTTCTTTTTAATTCCCTGAATTCTATTTCCGCGCTAACCATGCACGATCCTTCAGGGGCAAGAAAAATGATAATAGAATTATCGGAATTCCTGCGTTATTCTTTAAAACACAAAGAAAGAGAGGAGACAAGTCTTGAAGAGGAAATTCAGAATATCACAAAATATCTGGAAATCGAAAAAATACGTTTCGGGGGAAGACTTATTTTTAAAATGAACATCCCCGAAAATAGTAAAAACCTCAGGCTTCCGAATATGATCCTGCAACCATTATTTGAGAATGCAATCAAACATGGAGTTTATGAAAGCCTTGAGCCGGTTACCATAAGATTGAAAAGCGAACGCGAAAAAGACTTCCTTGTTCTTACCATATTAAACAATTACGATCCGGCTATGGTTCCGGGAAAGGGCGCCGGTATCGGTTTGAAAAATATAAGTAGCCGATTAAAATTAATTTATGGAAAGGATGGTTTGCTCACCTCTAACGGGGATAATGGTATTTTTAAAGTAATCCTGAAAATTCCGGTGGCTTAGTTGATGAATTTATTTAAATATTTTACCCTTATGATTCGTGCTATAATAATCGACGATGAATCCCTGGCAAGGGAACTTCTGAAAGACTATATCAGGGAAACAGGTGGAATTGAAATAGTTGCTGAATGCAGTGATGGTTTTACCGGGCTGAAAGCCATCCAGGAACTAAATCCTCAGTTACTCTTTCTGGATATCCAAATGCCAAAACTTACCGGATTTGAGTTGATTGAATTGCTCGAAAAGAAACCGGAAATTATTTTTTCCACAGCCTACGATCAGTTTGCCATTAAAGCATTTGAATTAAATGCAGTGGATTACCTTCTGAAACCCTTTTCAGTCGAGCGCTTTCGCGAGGCAGTTGAGAAAGCTTTGAGCCGGATCCGCTTATCCCCAAATAGTAATGAAGCCAATCCCCGGGTTGAGAAACTAAAGGAACATCTCGATGATTCTGAAGGCGTCCTTACCAGAGTAGTGGCAAAAACCAGAAATGCAATCGTGGTTTTGCCCGTACATCAGATATTCTACATCGAAGCACAAGATGATTATGTAATGATTTATGTAAACGGGGCTCATTACCTGAAACAAAAAACGCTGAGTTATTATGAGAAACATCTCGATCCGAAGGATTTTCTCAGGGTTCACCGTTCGTATATCGTACGACTCGACCAAATCGCGAAAATCGAACCTTATGAAAAATCCACTTTCATGCTGATTCTTAAATCAGGGGAAAGAGTTCCGGTAAGTCGATCGGGATATACCCGTTTAAAGGAGGTACTTGATTATTGATCAGAACCAGTAACCGATTCTGACAAATCCCTGGAATCCCCCATGATTCGATGAACGGGAAACAATGATCTCAAGGGGACCGATAAGACTATGGTAACCGGCCGTAATGCCATACCCGCTGAGGATATTACCGGTCGTGAAAAGATCGTTGAAATAGTATTTGAAATTACCCGCGTTTACTGTCCCAATGAGATATATTTTAGAAAAAAATCTTAATTGCAGATCCATTTTCAGACAAAGGACATTTTTACTGGCAATCTCCATATAATTAAGTCCGGCAAACGGCATAATTCCATTTCGGTAAGATTCCATGCTTCCCCCGGTAAAAAACAGATATTGTGAGGGAATGGAATCACCGTCAACCATTCCGGCATAAATATGATTGATCAGCGTAAGCCTGTCGGATAATTTTTCCGCGTTGCTGAGTCTGCCATGATAAAATACAACAGGTGAGATACCATTGGAGGTTAATAGTTTTAATCCCGAATAGACTTTTATTCCACGGGTAGGATAGAAGGGATCATCATAACTGTCCATCTGCATATAACCGTAATAATTGATCAGCTTGTACCGGCTTTCCGGAATGGTTTCATACGGGTCGATGATAGGCATGATCAGGGAATTCTCAAACTCCATACCGGCCCCCAATGCATAATAGTTTCGGAAAATAGACTGGGTATAAATCTGAAGTTTGGTCTCATAGAAATTTAAGCTGCTGATTCTGCGATCGTATTTATAAAGAAATGCTTCTGAACGACTCGACATAAATGCCGCACCAAACCCTGGCTTCCAGCCGTTATTCTTAAAGAATTCTGTTTTGAAATACGGATTATCCCCAACAACTCCATTAATTGCAAATTTTGAACCATTAAAAAGCAGGTTTCTGAAGGTCGTATTTAAAAGGATTGAAGATTTACTATTACTATCGTAATGCAAACCAAAACGTATAGAACCATATGTAATCTCTTTTACCCTGATAATTAGTCTTGCACCGCCCCGATCAGTTTCTTCGAGCTGGTAACTCACTTTTTCAAAGTAGAGGGAAGAATACAGCCGGTCGATGGCGTAACCAATATCTTTAACGGTAACCTTTTCCATTACCGCAAGTTGTAGTTTCCCGATAAGCAATTCCCCGGATACTTTTCTAAGTCCTTCAACCCGGATTTCAACAATAAACAGGCTGTCTGGATAAATTAACTCTTTACTCATCTTATAATCCGGATCAAGGGCTTTTAGAGAATCAGCCAGGGCCTTAATCTGAGGATAAAGTTTTCGGGCGGCAATTTCCCCCAATGCAATTATAGTGTCGGTGGAATTAAAACTGCCTGCATTGAAATTTCCCAGCGAAGGTCTGATGATAATATTGCATAGCTTTGTATTTCGGTTCGCATTTGACTCCCCATAAAAGAACAGCGCCTGTTCAATAATACGAAACATTGAGTTTAGCTGTTCTTTCGAATACGATTGGAATCCAACATCTACCCCGATAATTATATCTGCGCCCATTTCTTTTAATCGATCGGCCGGGAAATTATTGACCAGTCCTCCATCCACAAGTAATTTTCCATCCAGTTCAATGGGATCAAAAATGCTGGGAATCGACATAGTCGCCCTCAGAGCATCAGGCAGATATCCCTCTTTGAATACAACTTCCTTACCGGTCACAATATCGGTTGCATTGCAAATAAATGGAATCGGAAAATCAGAGAAATTCCTTATCGCGTATACCGGAGAACATAGCTGGTTAAAAAAATTCTCTATATTCTGTCCGTTAATAACACCTCCTGGAATTTTTATACCTGATTCAGCAATCGGAATGGACAATACAAAACGATCATGGTCTTCTTTCTCCTCCAGGGTTATGGCCCTCCGGGGGATATCATCACTAAGGTAATACGACCATTTGGTTGTCTTAGCAATCTTTTCAAGAGAATCGACAGAATATCCTATGGCGTATAATCCACCAACAATACCTCCCATGCTCGTTCCTGCAATGTAATCGGGTCGGATACCGGCTTCTTCCAGTACCTTTAAAACACCAATGTGAGCAAGCCCCTTAGCGCCGCCACCACTTAATACCAAACCGATTTTGGGACGTTCCTGACTGTTTGCCTGACCTGAAGATAACATGGGAAGGGCAAAGAAAACGCTTATACTTATTAGGAAGTAATAAAAACAGTTCATCGCTTCCTTAAGATGTTAATAGAAAAATATGTGAGAATAAAACACATGAATAAAGTTATCTATAATAAACAATCATAACATTTATTTATTGTGCAATAATTTTTAATTCAATGAGAAATTTACTTCACCTATACA
>CAYGFI010000146.1:0-12160 GCA_964349045.1 uncultured Chitinophaga sp. | reverse complement strand
GAGTATAAAACGGTCTTTCCATCATATGCGAAATTACCTTTGCAAGCGTGGTTTTCCCGACACCGGGAGGACCCCATAAAATAAAGGAAGAAACGTTTCCGCTTTCGATCATGCTTCGAATTACCCCGTCTTTTCCTACAAGATGCTTCTGACCTGCAAAGCCATCCAGGTTGTTGGGACGCATTCTATCGGCTAAAGGCTGGTTGGGGGTCATGAAATGGGTTGGTGTCTGATGTTCAAAATTAAACGAAATTATTCAGGAAACTGATATATACGCAGTACCAATTTGAAAATTTGAAAATTTGAAAATCCTGATAAATCGGGACAAGTTTTGAAAATGGTGTATTTCAAGGAATTGTGAATTTATTTCTTTACCAATTTACTATAAAAGTTGACAGCTAATTAATATATTTAGACATTTGTGCAACAAAAGCATACAACCAATTGTCTATACAGGATAATTTGAAAATGAATTACTTTGCAAATTATTTCCAATTAGTCGTATATTAGTATCCGGAAAATCCAAAACTATAAAACATGAAAAACATACGTAGCTTATTCCTTGGGCTGACTCTCTTAGCTGGAATGCAAGCAATTGCATATTCACAAATGGACAACGTCAGTTTTCTTAAAGGTGGTCCGGCAGATGCTCAGGCATTGTTTCAGGAATATCTTTCACCTTACGCCAATATTTTAGGCGCTGATTTGAATGCAGGCTGGTACAACAGCGCAAAACCCCATAAGCTGGGTGGTTTTGACCTTACTATAACTTTTAATACTGCATGGGCGCCTCCGGCTGCGCGTACTTTTGATGTATCAACGCTTACACTCAGCCCCGGATCAAACATCGTCGGAGACCCTATCAGTCCTACAATTGCTGGAAAACTTAATGCTACTCCCCCGACACTTCAGTATTATGAAACTTTTGGTGCAACTCAGGTAAAAGTTGCTGAATTTGATCTTCCCAAAGGTACCGGAGTTAATATGATCCCACTTCCGATGGCCCAGCTAACTATAGGACTTCCATTTGGAACCGATGTTTCAGTTCGTTATCTTCCGGATCTGCCTCTTGGGAAAGCCGGAACAATCGGCCTTTGGGGTGTTGGCGGAAGGCATAGCATCCTTCAGCATATACCCGCTTTAAAAAAACTACCAATTATTGATATCACTGCCCAGGGTGGGTATACAAAGCTTACAACCTTTGCCAATCTTGATTACCAGCCTGCTGATCTTGTTACCGCTGATCATAATCATGTAACAGATAACAATCAATTCGCAGATCAGAAACTCGAAATGATCGCTTCAGCATGGACTGTAAATCTTATTTTCTCACAAACACTTCCCATAATATCTTTTTACCAGGGTATTGGTTTCAGCAACTCCGCAGTTGATCTGGGTATTAAAGGCTTTTACCCTTTCCCAAGTGTTGCTACCTCAGGTCCTCAGGCAGGTGAAGTTGTTGTTACAGATGCGGATGTGATTGAAAACCCGTTTCAGTTTGAAATGCAGAATAACAAAGACCTTCGTCTGAATGCCGGTTTTCGTCTAAAGCTTGGGGTTCTTACTATTCAATTTGATTATACCAAAGCGAATTACTCAGTATTTACGACAGGAATAGGAATATCTTTCAGATAAAATCGAAAGTTGTCTAAAAAGTCTTAAGTCTGGAGTGACTGAAGTTCCATTCCGACATTCTCAACTTCAGGCGCTCCAGGAACTTCAAACTTTAGGCGCTATTCTTTTCCGTTATCCCTGTAAATCTTCCGGAATTTGTAAATTTCGGACACAATCTTAATCTCATTACAATTATAATCACACCTGAAATGAAGATTCAAATAAATAAAGAAATTATCAAGATCCTTACCTTCCAGGCCAGTTAAATCTCCTATCCTGATTCCGTTTTATACCGATTCAAACCTTTTTATCAACTCTTCATTCTGTTTGAGTTCAATTACTTTACGAATAGATTGCTGTTTTTTATTGAAGTTGTAATAAAGAAAATCAATCGGGTTTGTAATGGCAAATAATGGATTGGTTAAAACATCCGGATTCGGAAGTTGGGGATGGGATTTCCCGTTTATGGCTTTAACATTAATTAAGGATTATTACCTTTTTTTTCTTTCGGGGAGATAATGAAACTGATATTTTTACCAAAAACAGTTACAAAAAAAATATTTACTCTGTAACTTACCGGGCTGTTTGACCGTCAAAGATTTATTATAACTAAAAAACATTATTCAAAATACTTGCTGACTTATGTTGAAAAACCTTCTGAATCACAGCATTCGTGCCTTAAACCGTCAAAAATCATACGTTTTTCTGAATATAATAGGACTCTCTGTCGGAATTGCATGTAGTCTTCTGATTGCCTTATATCTGATCAATGAAATCAGTTTCGACCGGTTTCATGAAAACAAAGATCGTATTTACAGAGTTATTCTTGATGGTAAAATCGGGGAACAGGAAATTAAGGCGGCCTATACATGTGCTCCATTAGGACCTGCACTTTTGAATGAAATGCCTGAAGTGGAGGCTTTTGTTCGTGTTAATGGATGGGGCGAAACGATTATTAAAAACTATGAACAGAGTTTTTCCGAGGATGCATTTATGGAAGCCGATTCATCCTTTTTTCAGATCTTTTCAATCCCCTTAATTAAAGGAGATACAAAGTCAGTATTAAATGAACCTCACACCCTTGTTCTCTCGCAATTGGCAGCTTCACGTATTTTTGGAAATGAAGACCCGGTTGATAAAATGCTGAAAGTCGGGATGGACACCGTTCTTTTCCGTGTAACAGGAATTTTCAGTGATATACCTGAAAACTCCCATTTCAGAGCCGATATCATCAGTTCCTTTATGACAAATCGAAGAGCCAATGACACGCATTGGATGTCGAACAGCTTTTTTACGTACCTGCTTCTGAAGCCTGATTCTGATGTTTCACAGGTAGAAATTAAACTAAAAGAAATTCTATTAAAATATATTGGTCCTGAAGTTGAAAAATTTTTAGGAATAACAGTCGAGGAATTTGAATCTAAAGGAAACCGTTATTCTATGTACCTTCAGTTGCTTACTGATATGCACCTGGATCCTTCCATCGACGACGGTCAGGGATCCGCCACGGATCCTAAGTATTTATGGATTTTTGCAAGTATTGCACTGCTTATAATCTTTATAGCTTCTGTCAATTTCATGAATCTGGCAACCGCCCAGGCCGCCGGCAGAGCAAAGGAGGTTGGTATGAAAAAAGTATCCGGTTCCTCCCGAAGTATGTTAATTTCTCAGTTTCTGGCAGAATCGGTTATCCTGACCTTCTTTTCTCTTATAATATCCCTTGTGATTGTTAAGATTTCACTGCCATTCTTTAATAATCTTCTGAGCTCTGATCTTCAATTCAGTCTTACTGCAAAATGGTTTATTATTCCGGTTTTACTCGTTCTTACAATAATGGTAGGGGTTTTCGCCGGTAGTTATCCCGCCTTTTACCTTTCTTCATTTCAACCCGTTAATGTTCTCAAGGGAAAAATGAAAGATAGTATGAAAAATGGACGACTTCGCAGCCTGCTTGTTATTCTGCAATTCTCAATTTCAATCACCCTTATTGTAGGTACCCTGATTATGTTCAGGCAGATTAGTTTTATGCTTAACAGGGATCTGGGGTTCGATAAGGAACAATTATTGGTCATCACAAGAGCAGAAACCGTTGAAAACCATGTTAATGCATTCAAACAAGAAATGCTGGCAATTAACGGAGTTCTTTCTATAACATCCTCCACGGCAGTTCCGGGTCATAATAACAATAATAACGGCTATCTGATGAAAGAAAGGCAGGACGAAACGTTTCTTCTTCAAACCAATTGGGTTGATCCGGATTATTTCAAAACCTACCGGATGAAGATTAATACCGGAAGGGGATTCAGTTTGGAATTTGGTAGTGATAATGCAGCATGCCTTATAAATTCTTCAGCTGTCCGACAATTTGGCTTAACTGAGCCTCTGAAAGGAGTATTCCTGAGGCCGGATGATACAGAAAATTCAAAAGAGATGCCAATAATTGGTGTTGTGGATGATTTCAATTTCGAATCCCTGCATCGTGCCATTGGTCCCTATATTTTCAGGTTTAAAAGTGAAACTAATAATTGGGGGTACTTTACCATTCGACTTGATCAGACTTTTAATCAAAAAACAATCAAATCAATAGAATCTGTCTGGAAAAATTTCACCCATAATGATCCGATGCAGTATTTCTTTATGGATGAAGATTTTAACCGGATGTACTCCCAGGAAAAACAAAGCTCAAGACTGGCTTTGCTTTTCGCAATTCTGGCAATTATTATTGCATCCTTAGGTTTATTCGGACTCACATCCTATACTGTACAGCAACGAACCAAAGAGATTGGCATCAGGAAAACTATGGGAGCAAGCACAAATGAAATTTTTTTCCTTATTTCGAGGGAAATTATGATACTGGTCACAATCTCCACTTTTATTGCCTGGCCTTTGATTTATTACCTTGCAGATAAATGGCTCCAAAACTTCTATTTCAGGATAAATCTTCAAGTCTGGGATTTTCTGATCGGGTTCCTGATCGCACTTATAATTGCAATCCTGACCATCAGCTATCAAACTCTCAAAACAGCTAATATTAACCCCGCATTTTCACTCCGATATGAGTAAGGCAGTCCCGCCTCCTGGTGATATAGTTGTGATGGGGCATTTACAATAAATCTGATTCCTCCAATTATTGCGAAAGGGCAGGATATTAATCTTTATAAGTTTTATCATAAAGTTCCTATATTTGAATGATCAGAATGCAGATTATTTAACAGGATTTTTATGCAAACCTCATATTCAGAACTCGAAAAAAAGATACTCTCTGAATACCGTCATTTACTGAAGGACTGTAATGCCATCTCTTCCCCGGAAGAAATAAAAAGTATCCGGATTGCATTTGAAATGGTGAATGAAGCTTGTAAAAAAACTCCCAGGAGAATGGGAGAGTATACCATCTTTCACTCTCTTTCAGTGGCCCGGATCGTGGCAAGGGAAATCGGTCTCGGCGGTACCAGTATAATCGCGGCCCTGATATTTGAATTCGTTGATGAACACGAGTTTTCTCTTCCTGCATTATCTCAGAAATTCGGTGATAAAGTTGCTGAAATTACCGGTGGACTCAGCAAAATATCCGGTATAAAAACAGAAAAAACATCCTCTCAGGCCGAAAACCTGCGCAACCTGATCCTCACACTGGCTTCCGATTTAAGAGTTATTTTAATCAGACTCGCTGAACGATTGTACCGGATGCGGATGCTCGACCAACTCCCGTTCGAACAAAGAATAGGTATTGCATCAGAAACAAGCTATATTTATTCGCCTCTGGCTCACAGGCTTGGACTATATAACATGATGTCTGAAATGGAAGACATTTCTATGAAATATCTTGAACCTGAGATATATAATGAAATTTCTGAAAAGTTAAAAGCAACCGACACTAAACGCACCAAATTCATAAAGGAATTTATCTTACCCATTGAAACTGAACTGAAAAAGCAGGGAATGAGCGCCGAAATTAAGGGCCGGCCAAAAGCGATCTCTTCCATCTGGAAAAAAATGAAAAAACAAAAGGTCGATTTCGAAGAGATATATGACAAATTCGCTATCCGTATTATCCTCGAAACTCCCCTTAAAAATGAAAAGGCAGATTGCTGGAAGGTTTTTTCCATCATAACGGATTTTTATACACCGAATACCGAGCGCATGCGCGACTGGATATCAGTTCCCCGCAGCAACGGGTATGAATCCCTTCATGCTACTGTTGTAGTTCCGGGCGGGGATTGGGTGGAAGTACAGATCAGGAGTCGACGGATGGACGAAATCGCTGAGAAGGGTTTTGCTGCACACTGGAAATACAAGGGTATCAAGGGAGAAAAAGGTGTAGATGAATGGCTTACCAAGGTTAGGGAATTACTTGAAAATCCTGAAACAGACGCGGTTAATCTTATCGACGACTTCAAATTAAACCTCTACACGAAAGAAATTTTTGTTTTTACTCCTAATGGCGATTTGAAAAAATTTCCCGAGGGCGCCACAGTCCTTGATTTTGCATTTGAAGTTCATACTGCTGTCGGTTCAAGCTGCGTGGGAGCAAGAGTAAATGGTAAAAATGTACCCATCCGTTATCCCATGAAAAACGGCGATAAGGTCGAGATTATCCGGTCCAAAACTCAAAAACCCAAACAGGATTGGATGAATTTTGTAGTTACTTCAAAAGCAAAAGCCAAAATAAAACTGGCCCTGAAAGAAGATAAACTTAAAGAAGCGGAAAATGGGAAAGAAATTCTTAAACGCCGTTTCAAAAACTGGAAAATTGAATTTCATGATATTTATATCCGGAGGTTACTCCATCATTACAAATACAACGATGCCATTGACCTTTATTACGATATTGCCACTGAAAGGCTCGATTTACCTGAAATAAAGAATATTGTCACCGATGATGAAAAACAGGCTGAGGGTAAACCGGTGCCTATCGAAGGGGATGCCCTGGAAAAACTTATAAAAAACACACAGGCCGAAGGAGATGATTATCTGATTATCGATAACCGTTTGTCAAACGTGGAATACAGGTTAGGCAAATGCTGCAACCCTATTTTTGGAGATGGGGTGTTTGGATTTGTGACAATTGGTACAGGAATTACAATTCATCGACTGAATTGCCCAAACGCCAAACAACTTATTTCCAAATACGGATACCGCATTGTAAAAGCACGGTGGAGGCAATCAGAAGGAAATCGTACCTTTCTGTCTACCATCCGCATCACAGGGGTTGATGATATAGGAATTGTAAGTAATATCTCTGACGTAATCTCCAGGGATCTGAGGGTAAATATGAGATCTATTGCTATCGACAGTAACGACGGACTCTTCGAAGGAACCCTTACTGTATTCGTAAGTGACACGATTCACCTCAATACCCTTATTAAAAAAATCAACAAAGTAAAAGGAGTTATGTCAGTAAAAAGAATCGAATAACTCATGCCAATAAAAAAAGATACCAAAAGGGCTGAAAGCCCGATACATCAAAACACAGGGCAACGCCCTGTAACAAAAGGGCTGAAAGCCCGATGCATCAAAACACAGGGCAACGTCCTGTGAACAAAGGGCTGAAAGCCCGATACATCACAACACAGGGCAACGCCCTGTGAACAAAAATATCCAACCACTAAAAAATGCAACTATGAAAAAACACCTTCCACTTTACCTCAATTTCCTGGTACTCCCGGCGCTTCTTTTTGCCCAGTATGGAAAAGTATCCGACAACCTCTCCCTTCAAAGTAAGATACTAACCATGGAAAGGAAGTATTCCATATACCTTCCACCTGATTATGAATCATCAAGCCGCAGTTATCCCGTCCTTTACCTCCTTCACGGAGCAGGCGACGACCAGGCAGGCTGGGTGCAATTTGGTGAAGTGGGTTATATTGCCGATAAAGCAATCCGGGATGGAATTTCAACTCCAATGATCATTGTAATGCCGGATGCAAATACCGGTAAAAGGGGCTATTTTAACAGTATCGGGGGAGATTTCCCCTATGAAGATTTTTTCTTCAAGGAATTTATCCCCTATATTGAGAAATCCTATAGAATCCGGACTGAAAAAAGGTACCGCGCTATTGCAGGCTTATCCATGGGTGGGGGAGGGACTGCCATCTATGCACTTCATCACCCCGAATTGTTTTCATCTGCATGTCCTCTAAGCGCTTCTGTTCAAAGATTTAATGAAAACAGGGACAGACTGGCATCTGAGCTTGCTACCCTGAAACTTTCCCCTGAAGAAATTGATTCCTATTTTAAAAACCATGATGCTGTTTACCTTGTGGAAAACATGCCTGATGATCAGAAAAACCAGGTACGTTGGTATATCGATTGTGGTGACGATGATTTTCTTTATGAAGGAAACGCTTTGCTTCATATCGCGATTCGTAAAAAAGAAATTCCTCACGAATACAGGGTGAGGGACGGAGCTCATAACTGGACTTATTGGAGAGAATCTCTGCCTGAAGTACTGAAATTTGTTTCCGGCAGTTTCCACCAGCAATAACGAAAACGATTATCCGGATAGCAAATGAAAAAGCTTTTCATTTCTGTTTTACAATGTTTTTTCATTTCCACTGTTGCTCTTGCGCAAATCAGCGGGCGGGTTTTCGATTTGCAAACCGGCGCCGGACTTGAAGGCTCAACTGTAATTACAAATACCGGCCTGGCAACGATCAGTAATACTGACGGATATTTTACTTTTGACCCGGCTAACGGGAGTATCAAAAATCTGCAGATTTCTTACGTGGGATATAAACCGCTCTCAATTGATATTTCAGGTAAGCAGGTATCAGTAATGGCCGGTCTTGAACCAGACCCCAGGGCAATACAGGAATTAGTAATTTCAGTATCGGGCTTACCCGGGAGCATAAGGCGTTCAACCGGTTCAGTAAGCTCATTAACGCATCAGAATCTGCAGGTTCACAATGGTATGGTACTGAATGATGCCATAAACCAGGTTCCGGGACTTTATATGGCAGGCGGTGGTTATAATACAAACCGTCTCATCATACGTGGAATTGGCTCCCGAAGTCCTTATTCCTCAAACCGTATTCGTGCATACCTTGATTTTATCCCACTGACTTCTGGAGATGGAACCACAACTATTGAAGATATTGATATAGCCTCTATCAGTCGTATCGAGGTTCTGAAAGGTCCATCCTCGGCTGCCTATGGATCAGGTCTGGGAGGCGCCATCAGGCTCTATTCGTATCAACCTGAAGATGATCGGCTTTCACTTAAAATAAATTTCGAAGCCGGTTCTTTTGGTACATACAGATCTTTTATCCGGTCGGGATATAAATCGGATAAAGGAACAATTTCACTCGTTTATTCAAATTCCCGAAGTGCAGGTTACAGGCAAAATAGCAGGTTTTTAAGGAATTCACTTCTGTTTTCCTCGGGACGTAATTTTAATCAAACCGGACTGAAGTTCATCCTGCTCTATACGGATGTGGAAGCAGAAATTCCCAGTTCAGTTACTTTAACAAGTTTTACGTCGGATCCAAAGCTCGCAGCGCCTAACTGGCTGGCAATTAATGGATATGAACAGTATAAAAAGCTGCTCATGGGAGTTTCATCCGAAACCAATGTGAAACCGGGTTTGTTCAACAGGTCTGCTGTATTTGTATCTTTATCAGACCCATACGAATCCCGGCCTTTTAATATTCTGGACGAAAATTCTAAGTCCGCAGGTTTCAGTGAACACCTTCATTTAACAACCGGTAAATTTGAGTTCATGGCCGGAGGTGAGGTTTTCCTGGAAGGTTTTAATTGGAGAGTTTTTGAAACTATCGGGGGAGAGCAGGGAAACCTGATGGCCGATAACCGGGAAAAAAGATTTTACCTGAATACATCCACCCTGGCCAGATATAAACCCGGGAATAAGTTCACAGCAGAGATTGGTCTGAGTATGAATATTCTGAATTATTCCCTGGAGGATTTGTTCATTGCAGATAGTCTTGATCTGTCCGGAAAATATTCGTATGAGCCCACATTTTCACCCCGACTGGGAATCAATTACCTTACCGGCCGGGATATAAGCCTCCATGCCAGCGTGGGACATGGGTTCTCAGCGCCATCCCTAGAAGAAACACTGTTACCCGGCGGACAGATAAATACCGCTCTGAAACCCGAAACCGGTTGGAATTTCGATGCAGGAATTCGCGGAAATGCAATTAGCAGGAAAATCAGCTATGATTTTACCTTGTACCATATTGCACTAAGCAACCTGCTGGTAACCCGGCGCATCAGCGAGGAAATATTTTCAGGGATAAATGCCGGTAAAACCAGTCACTCCGGTCTGGAAACTATGATCAGGGTTAATCTGCTATCCCCTGAATTCAAGGATAAAACCGAATTAACCTTAACATCCTCCCTGACTGCGTCCATAAATAGTTTTAATGATTTCTCAGACAATAACACAGACTATTCCGGTAAGAAATTACCCGGCATTCCTTCAACCATTCTGAATAATACACTCCGGTTAAAATTTCTTAAAAGTCTCGAATTTACCATACTTCATAAGTTTACAGGGAGACAGTTCATCAACGATTCAAACAGTAATGATTATGAAAGCTGGCAGATAACTGATTTGCGACTGGATTATACAATTAATATAGGTCAAAAGAATCAAACGATACATTTTTACGGGGGAGTAAAAAATCTTTTTGACAAAAACTTTGCGGGAATGATCCTGGTAAATGCCCCTTCCTTCGGAGGGGCTGAACCACGGTATTATTACCCGGGATTACCGAGGAATTATTTTTTAGGAATTTCAATCGATTTTTAATGAAAACCCTTATCATCTCCGATTCCGTTTTTGGAAACATTAACACAAAATCAGTCCTGTTTTTGCTTCTGTTTCTTGTCTATAATGTGATGAATCACAAGCGCCAGTCCCCCAAACAGAAATATCATCGAGAAATATGCTACTTCCGGTTCAATAAGAATTAAAGCGGTGAGAATACTGGCAATCAGCACCCCAATTCCAATCCCGATAAAAAAGAGGCCGAATTTCAGACCGGAAAAAACGGGCAAATCCGATTTCAATTCCGGGGAATTCATTCCCTTTTCAATTAATAATAGTCTTTCTTTACGTCTGACAAACAATTGCAATGCCCCGTAAAGTGCCGCAAAAACAATGGCAGCCATTAATAATTCGCTAATGTCATTCATGATAATAAATTTAAAAGGTTTGTATTTGTCGTTCACAATCTTTGACGATGGGTATGGAAATTCGGTTACAGAAATATAAATTATTAAGTAAAAATCCTTCCAAAGAATATTTTTATTTCAATAATATATAATAGTTTTACTATGATAATCGGCTCTGAATTAAAGGCTTAAGTACAATTATTACTAAAATGAGTCTCTCCCGGAAGAGATTTAGAAGGGCCAACAACAAAATACTTGTAACTTTATTCCGACTACCAGCGTCTATTACTTCACAGATGCAAGAAGACAAATACTATATAGACAGAGTTCTGAATGGTGATACACATGCCTATACCACATTGGTAGAGAGGCACAAACGTATGGTTTACACTTTTGCCCTTAAAATGGTCAAAGTACCTGAGGATGCTGAGGAGATTGCCCATGATGCCTTTGTAAAGGCTTACCGGTCGCTGGGAAGCTTTAAACATCAGTGCAAATTCTCAACATGGCTGTACAGGATTGTTTTTAACGAGAGTGTTTCGCGGTTACGGAAGAAGAAACCGGATACATTATCCATTGATGAGCCCCGTTACAATTACCTGGAAATACAAGAAACGGGGAGTTTTCTTAATGAACTGGATGAACAGGAACAACAATCAATAGTCAGGAAAGCCATCGATAAACTCCCGGATGATGAACGCAGCCTCATAACCCTGTTTTACATACAGGAATGTAGTATCAGGGAAATTGTTGAAATAACTTCTTATTCAGAATCGAATGTGAAAATAAAACTCTTCCGCGCCAGGAAACGCCTCTGGGAAAGGCTGCAATATGCATTCAATGATAAAAAAATAAAAGAATATGGTACATGATAATAAAGAAATCGAAAGGCTGACGGGAGAACTGGTAAAAAATACCCCTATGGAAGAACCCTCAGCGCTCTTTACAGAACGGGTTATGCAATCGGTTTTTGCCGCTAAAGCTCCTGTGGTAAAGCAAGCTTCCTTTAATTATAATTATTATTGGCTATTGCTTACAATTCCTGCAGTTATTGCGGGAGGATGGTACATTTCTGTTTCACCAGTATTGATGAATAAAATCTTCCTATTCCTTGAACCGCTTGGTATCTTAATGCATTCAATTGCTTCAGTATTTACGGATTTCCTCCACCAGCTTATAAACATTTCAGTGTCGCCTATGATTTTAATCGGGTCTGCTGCTGTGCTTTCCTTACTGGTTTTTGAGAACTTGATTACAAGGGAAGAACATCAATTTTAATTGATATGCCATATCTGGCTTATTTCTTTTTCTTCACCATTGTGCGTTTAGAAAAATTTTTAAATTAACCCGGTTCAACGTTTTTCTAAATTTATTCACCAAAATTATTTCCTTTTTAAAAAATAATTGT
>CAYGFI010000145.1:0-12198 GCA_964349045.1 uncultured Chitinophaga sp. | reverse complement strand
TCCATCATCCTACTAAAATAAATTTTGTTATGATGAAATTAAAATTTCTGAATATTTTAATAATAGTTGGATTTGTTGGAATAATCACCCTTTCATGCAAAAAGGATGAACCGGAAGTTGATCTTGAGGCAAAGCTAAATTCTGAAATCATGGCCTGGATGTACGACGCTATGGAACAAGTCTATTTCTGGAATTCATATCTGCCCTCATTAACCTCAGTTGTTAAAGAAACCGATCCTGAAGTTTTCTTCTATAAACTCATTTATGAAACTGAAGACCATTGGTCATGGCTGACCAAGGATTATGCCGCTTTAATGGAGGATTTTGCCGGTACACCCACTTCAATGGGTATTTCACCGGTATATGGGAAATTTTATGACTCTGAGCAGGTTTTTATTCTCATTTCATATGTTTATCCCGGATCACCGGCCGACAGGGCAGGTATTGAAAGAGGGGATATAATAATGAAAATAAACGGACAGGATCTAAATACAACCAATTATATTGAGATGTTTAATCAGGATAGCTATTCTGTTAATATGGGAATCTATTTCAATGGTTCAATATCCACTCGTACAGCTACGATTCAACTTGCTGCTGAAGTAATAGATTCAAATCCCATAATTTTTGATACAATACTCGTTTTCAATAATCACAAAATCGGTTACCTGGTTTATGTCGAATTTATTTCAGGAAATGAGGGTAATTTGCTTTATGAATTTGGCGCCCTAATCGATGAGTTTAAAAACCAGGGAGTTACTGACCTTGTCGTTGATCTGAGATACAATCCTGGAGGTGAAATTACTGCAGCAAATTATCTTGCATCTTGTCTGGCGCCTGTATCCGACGTATCCACCCAGGAAATTTTTGTTAAATTTGTTTATAATCCCATGGTACAGACCTATATTGAACGAGAAGAAGGTGACAATTCCCCGAATCTGGTGAACCGTTTCTCCGGTAACGGTCATAATCTTGATCTTACCCGGGTGTTTTTTCTGACCGGAGATCATTCTGCCTCCGCGAGCGAATTATTGATTATCGGACTTGAACCCTACATGGAAGTCATACAGATCGGTGATCCCACCTATGGGAAATTTACCGGAGCCTGGGTGCTAACCGATACAAATGATCCTCCAAAACACAATTGGGCCATTGTACCCATTGTCAGCAAATATTCCAATTCAGTGGGGTTTACAGATTTCGTGGATGGACTAGCGCCAGATTATCTTATTAATGATAACTTGTTTGAAGCTAAAGCTTTCGGAGATGTTGCCGACCCGATGCTTGGACAAGCGGTGGAACTGATAACCGGTCAGCCACTCGGATTGAAGAAGAGTATTGAACCCGCAGTAAATTATCTAAAACTCCCGGATCCATCGCAGTTCATTAAATCCAATCTTTTCCTTCCGAAACCCGGATTTCTTAATCCCACTGAAGAATAAATGTAGAATTTAGAAGGTGGAATTTAGAGTGTTTTTCCTTCCTGAATTCTAAATTCTACCTTCTAAATTCTAAATTCTACCTTCTAAATAACCCTGATCCCCTTTTCTTCAATAATGATTTTTCTTTTCTTAAAGAGGGCACCAATGGCCTTTTTAAAGGTCTTTTTGCTCTCATTAAACACCTTATAAATCTCCTCTGAATCACTTTTATCATTGAGAGGGAGATATCCATCATTTTTCTTAAGCTTGTCCAGAATTCGTTCTGTGAGTTGATCTATTTTCTCATATCCGGGTTTATTCAGACAAACATCAATCTTATGATCATCTCGTACCTTCTTTATAAACGCTTTTAATCTTTGACCTCTTTCAATGGGACGATATATCTCGTTTTGATAAACAACTCCGGAATAACTATTATTGATAATTACCCTGTAACCAAGATCTGTTTGATTTGCAATTAGTATATCAACCTCCTGTCCTTCTGTGAAATCGGAAGGGGAGGTGTCCAGAAATTTTTCAAGCCGTGCAGATGCAACTATTCTTTGAGTATTCTCATCAATAAATACCCTTACAATATATTTTTTCCCTGGTTCCATCCTCACTTGCTGCTCACTAAAAGGTACCAGCAGATCTTTCATCAGACCCCATTCCATAAAAGCTCCAATCCTATCAACTGCTTTTGCTTCCATGAGAGCAAATTCACCAACCATTGCATTGGGGATTCGGGTGGTAGCAATAATTCTGTCTTCCGAATCCTTGTAAATAAAAACTTCGAGAATATCATCTATTTCGAATTTCAGGGGGACATACCTTGTGGGCAATAATATTTCTCCGGCTTCCCCTCCATCAAGATATAAACCAAAACTAACCTCCTTGACTATTCTTAATTTATTTAATTTGCCTAGTTCTACCATGTAAAAGTTTTTTTTCTGCAAATTTACCTGAATAAATGAAAATATAATACCGAACGGCGCTCTTTACGTACTATCCTTAAACAATGTAAAATGTAACAAAATCAAAATTTCTTTAACCTGATACTTATCCTCCGCTTAAGATGAATCCGGCAAATCAATTGAGAAACTGAGGAATATGTATATTTATTTGGAGATTTAGGCTACTTATTGCAAATTTGCTTGCAGAATTATCCTAAAAAGCGTAACATTAAACCCAAAGTCATATTCTTAATAATTTATCTATGAAGCTTAATAATTATATTTTCATTATTCTGATAATCACCGGATTATTCACAATTAAACTGAATGCTCAGGATGTTCCGCAGGAAACACAGTCGACCACAATAAATCAGGAGGAACAATCTCAACCTCAATCTCAGCCTGTATCTCAATCCCAGACTCAGCCAAAAGTACAAACGCCTTCAGTTCCAAAGCTTAAGCCCTTTCCTGATACGTTAAATATCCCGGCTCAATTTGATTACGCAATTGATAAATCCGGTAACTTCCAGGATTATAAGGTTATAAAAAAAACCTGGATGTCACAACTTAAATTAAATACACTTGACTCTATTCAAACTCTCAAAACTAACCTGAAATCCTCAGAAAATTTAATTCAGGAAAAAAACAAGACTATCGAATCCCTCAGGTCTGAGTTGAATACAACTCAATCGGAACTGAAAGAAAAAAACAGCTTTGGTTTTTTTGGAATAATGGTCAGTAAAACAGGCTATGATACCATTATGTGGTCCATTATCATCGGTCTTCTTATTGCACTGGGCTTTTTGTTTATTGCATTTCGAAGGGCTTATGTCGTTACAGGTCAGACTAGAAAGGATTTAAATGATGTTAAGGATGAATTTGAAGATTTCCGAAAAAAAGCTCTTAAAAGTAAAGAAGAGGTCGTAAGACAGCTCTATGATGAACTTAATAAGTACAAAAACAAAAAATAAATGATTAGTTCCAAATAAATTAATAATTATAATAATGAAAAGAAGAGATTTTTTTACCACTTCAGCTGTGTTAGGCGCTTCAATTCCTTTCGGAATGACTCCTCTTATGACTTCATGCAGTAATACAGAAAAGCGCAATAAGGAATTCTTTACCCTTGAACAACTGGGTATGTACTCATTTGTTCAAAAAGCTCCGGATGGAAAACCAATAAAAGCTGCACTGGTTGGATGCGGCGATCGCGGAACAGGCGCTGCCTTCAATTTTCTGAATGCAGGAAACGATATTTCAATTGTTGCCCTTGGTGATTTATTTGCAGACCGACTTGCAAGCTGCCGCGAGAAACTGGCAAAAGAGAAAAATAATGTGGTTGCTGATGATATGTGTTTCCTTGGATTTGATGCAATACACAAGGTGCTTGCTCTTGATATCGACCTTGTTCTGATTGCAACTCCCACTCATTTCCACCCCGAACACCTGAAAGCAGCTGTTGCAGCCAATAAACATGTTTTCATGGAAAAACCTGCTGCGGTTGACCCTGTTGGTATCCGGACAGTAATAGTTGCTGCCCGTCAGGCCCAGGATGCCGGACTTACAATTGTTACAGGTAACCAGCGTCGGCACCAGCGCGATTACTGGGAAGCATATCTACAGATTAAAAATGGCGCGATAGGTGAGGTGTTGTCTGCAACAGCTCATTGGAACCAGGGTGCATGGTGGAATAAAAAGAAAAGGTCTGAATGGTCAGACATGGAATATAATATTCGTAACTGGTTTAATATTAAATGGTTAAGCGGTGATCATTTACTGGATCAAGGTATTCATAACATTGATATTGTTACATGGTTCACAGGCATGCTTCCTGTAAAAGCTGTTGGATATGGCGGAAGAGCAAGACGTTTAACCGGTGATATTTTTGACTTTTTCAGTGTTGACTATCGCTATGGTAATAACAAACGAATGATGGCTACTGCACGTCAGATAGATGGTTGCGATAATAATGTGTCCGAATCAGTTATGGGAACCAAAGGAGTTCTTTACACCGACGGAGGAATGCGAATTGAAAACTACATGGGGGAAATAATCTGGAAATATGATTACGAAGCAAATCCGGTTAAAAATGCCTACGATCAGGAACATGTTCATCTTGTAGAATCCATTCGCTTAAATAAAAAAATAAATCAGGCCGAAGCTCTTGCAAACTCAACCATGGTTGCAATATTAGGACGCGAAGCTGCATATTCAGGCAAAGCTATTACCTGGGACGAAATTATGGCTTCGGACCTACGCTATGGTCCAAAAGAATATGCAATGGGACCTCTGCCGGACTATTTTGAAGGTGTTGCTCCGCTTCCAGGCCGCACACCCGGTTCACCAATTTAGTGTATCGGGATTTATTACGATTCATGGTGTCCTGGTTCGTTAATTAAAAAAATAATTAATTCAATGCAATTTCTTCGGCTTTTTTCGCTGAAACGAATGATATTGTTAGGTTTCTGAATAATTGCATTTCTATCATTTGATTTTTTATGGCAGGTAAAAGTTTAATCTCCAAATGGTGGCTTCCCCTACTTCTTACCGGTATAATTATTGGCATTTTGCTGACTCTTGGTGGAAAAAGCGCTATCCGTCATACCAGTACCAATGAATACTGTCAGTCATGTCATATTCATGTTGATGCCGATGAATCATGGTTAAAATCATCGCATTACCAGAACAAAAGTGGTGTCAGAATAGCTTGTGTTGAATGTCACCTGCCTCCTGAGGGTAGTTTTAATCATTTGAGCACAAAGGTAAAAACGGGTTTGCACGATCTGTATGCTTATCATTTTAAGGATAGTGCTTCATTCAACTGGGAAAGTAAAGGTCAACTGGAATACGCTGTTAAAATTGTTTTTAATGAATCATGTATTAAATGCCACCAGAACCTTTTCCCAAAAGGTTTATCCAGTGATGGGGGTACTGCCCATCTTTATTACGAACAGAAAGCAAAAGCGCTTAATCTTCAATGTATTAACTGTCATCTTGATGTGGGACACTACAATCCGAATTACAAACATTCAAGGATGACTGGTATTCCGGTTGCTATTGACAAAAATCAAAAACTTTTTACCGAACCAGCCACTGTAAATACATTTGAAGATTTTACCGAGTGCATTCCAGGTACTGCTGTTTCCTTTAATATGATAGCAATACCCGGCGGTACTTTTTCAATGGGAAGTCCCGCTTCTGAAGCGTATCGCAAAACAGATGAAGGTCCTGTCAGGAACGTAACCGTGTCACCTGTTTTTATGGGTGAAGTGGAAGTAAACTGGAATGAATTCTGGACTTTTTATGGCTCAACTATGTCTGAAGGTCGCATCGACCCGGATATCATCATGCAACATAATGCAGGTAATCCTGATGCCATTAGCGGTCCTACTCCTCCTTTTGGAATTCCTGACCAGGGTTGGGGTAGCGGAACACGACCTGCCATTACAATGACCCATTATGCAGCTGAAACCTATTGCCGGTGGTTATCAAAAGTTACCGGTAAGAAATACCGTCTGCCAACAGAAGCAGAATGGGAATATGCATGTAAAGCAGGAACTGAAAGCCCGTATTTTTTTGAGGGAGATCCGAAAAAGTTTTCAAATACAGGATTACGAAGCAGAATTTTTGGCGTCGATACTTCTGTAATAAATAGTTTTGCAGTTTACAGGCACAATTCGGGAGGAAAAACTCAAACACCTTCATTCGTAAGGGCAAATCCTTTTGGATTAAAAAATATGAGTGGCAATGTTCTTGAGTATTGCTCAGATTGGTATTCACCTGATGCATATTCAATAACCGAAACAAGTGTTACCAATCCAAAAGGTCCTGAAACTGGTATGGAATATGTGGTTCGTGGTGGCAATTACACATCTGAAGCTGCTGATCTTCGTTCGGCCGCCAGAAGTTCAACAAATTCGGAAGCCTGGCTTATAACCGACCCGCAACAGCCAAAAAGTATCTGGTGGTATTCTGATATTAAAGGGATTGGTTTCCGCGTTGTTTGTGAACCTGATAATAAATTAGTTGGTTATTAAACATATTAACTTTAATAAGCAGTTGGGCTTTCGGTACTTTGAGAACCTTTTGAAATTAATGGACCTTAGCCTGTCATCAAAGATTATAATTGCATTTTGGTTTTTTAAAGAATAATATTTATAATTGTTTTAGAATCAAAATACAGAACTATGAGCAGACCAATTACTCTTTTTACAGGCCAGTGGGCAGACCTACCATTCGAAACGGTTTGTCAGAAAGCCAAAGCATTTGGTTATGATGGTTTGGAACTCGCTTGCTGGGGCGATCATTTTGAAGTGGATAAAGCTGATGATGCTTATTGTAAGAGGAAGAGGGAAATCCTTGACAAAAATGGGCTGAAGGTTTTTGCAATCTCCAGTCATCTTGTTGGTCAGGCTGTTGCAGACCTAATCGACATTAGGCATAAAAGTATACTTCCTGCCTATGTTTGGGGAGACGGTGAGCCTGAAGGAGTACGTCAACGTGCTGCCAATGAAATGATAAAAACAGGCGAAGCTGCTAAAAGGCTTGGAGTAAAGATAGTTAACGGGTTTACCGGAAGCCCGATATGGCACCTGAATTACTCATTCCCTCCGGTTACACCCGAAATGATCGAAGATGGATTTAATGAATTTGCTGCCCGGTGGAAACCAATCCTTAATAAATATAAAGAACTTGGTGTTCTTTTTGCTCTTGAAGTGCATCCTACCGAAATAGCCTTCGATATTGCATCTGCAAGAAAAGCTCTTAAGGCAATTAACAATCATCCAAATTTCGGATTTAACTACGATCCTTCACATTTTGGCTACCAGGGAGTTGATTATGTGCAGTTTATACACACATTTGCTGATAAAATTTTCCATGTCCATATGAAAGATGTCGGATGGTCGGAAGTACCGGTTGAAGCTGGTGTTTTCGGTGGCCACACCGAATTTGGAACCCATGGCAGATACTGGGATTTCAGGAGTCTCGGACATGGTAATATTAATTTTGAAGAAATTATAAGGGCTCTCAATCGAATCGGTTATAAAGGTCCTTTATCTGTAGAGTGGGAAGATAGTGGCATGGACCGCGAACATGGCGCCAGGGAAGCCTGTGAATTTGTACGTTCGGTCGATTTTCCTTCCTCAAACATTGCTTTTGATGCAGCCTTTGATAAGTAAGTTGTCAACAGAAAAACTACCTCTGAAATTAAACTATAACTCAAAACTATCAAAATGGATACAATTAAGAAAACCCAATTGTTTAACGCGAGTTGCGTTGCATTAGTTGTTACAGCATTGGCCTTTGCTACAAGAGGTTCCTTTGTGGAAGCATGGGCATCAGAATTTAATCTTACCCATACCGAAGTAGGCTGGATCGTGGGAACCGCATTCTGGGGTTTTACTCTTGCAATGGTTTTTGGTGGCCCCCTTGTTGATATTATCGGACTTGGAAGAATTATAGGTATTGCATTTATCTGTCATGTTGCAGGAATTGTCCTGACTATTGTTGCCACTGGTTTCTGGTCATTGTTTATTTCTACCTTATTGATTGGTGTTGCCAACGGAAGCGTGGAGGCAGCATGTAATCCATTGATAACCAGTATGTACACGGATGATAAAACTCGTCGTCTTAACCGTTTTCATGCATGGTTTCCAACCGGTATTGTAATCGGTGGCCTTGCTGTTTACCTGTTTAATAATATTGGCCTCGCAGACTGGCGTTATGCGATGGGTATAATGCTTTTACCAACATTCATTTATGGCTATATGTTTCTTAACAAGAAATTTCCTCAGACAGAGCGGGTTGTTGCGGGGTTTTCCTATAAAGATATGCTTAAGGCTTGTGTAAGCCCTCTCTTCCTTTTTATGGCGTTCTGCATGATCCTAACGGCAGGCACAGAACTGGGTACCAACCAGTGGATCGCTGCTCTTCTTGCAAATGTATCCAGTAATCCTATTCTTTTGCTGGTTTGGATTTCAGGGATTATGGCCCTGGCACGCCAATTTGGTGGCACGCTAATACATAACCTGAAATCAACTGTTGTTTTGCTTACTTCTTCAATACTTGCATTTATAGGATGTATTTTGATGGGCTACACTTCAGGTGTTATGGTTTTTGCATCAGCCGGCGTATTTGCATTGGGTGTTGCATTTTTCTGGCCATCTATGCTTGGATTTGTTTCTGAAAATATTCCTCAGAGCGGCGCTCTTGGTCTTGCTATTATGGGGGGAATCGGATTTTTAGGTGGCGCCATTGCACAACCTGTTTTAGGAGCTATTTTTGATGCTCAGACATTAGCCGCTATTCCGGCAGGACAGGCTGTTGAAGTGCTAAAATCAGCAGTTGCAGGCACTCAGGAAGCAGCAACATGGGCAGCGGTACAGCTTACAGGTGGTGCTAACACATTAAAGCTGGTTGCTTTTGTTCCGGCAGTTCTTATTGTATTTTTCACTTTCCTCCATTTCTGGAAGAGAAAACATGTTTAAGAAAAGTGTAAAGTGTAAAGGTTAAAGTGTAAAGGTTAAAGTATAAAGGTTAAAGTATAAAGGTTAAAGTATAAATTGGTAAAGAAATGAAAATAAGAATGGGAATGATCGGTGGTGGTTTTGGTGCATTCATTGGTGATGCACACCGCCGTGCTTCAAGAATCTGTAACGATTTCGAACTTGTGGGCGGAGTTTTTAATGTCGATTATGAAAAGAGTAAACAATTTGCAGAATCTGAGGGAATCAGTGCGGAACGTTGCTATAAAAGCGTTGACGATTTGATCATGTCTGAATTAGCTCTTCCTGCAGATAGGAGAATTGAGATGGTATCAATCGTTACTCCAAATGCTCTTCATCATCCCTTTGCAAAAAGTCTGCTCAATGCGGGCTTTCACCTGGTTTGCGAAAAGCCAATGACCATGACTGTGGAGGAGGCATTGGAACTTGAGGATCTGGTTGCTAAGAAAAAGTTGACTTTTGCACTTACTCATACTTATACAGGGTATCCCATGGTACGTCAGATGAGGGATATTATTACCAAAGGTGTTTTAGGCACAATTCAACGTATTGATGCTCAGTACTATCAGGGCTGGATTAATTCAATTATTCATGGCACTGAAAGCAGGATTACCGGGATCTGGAGACTTGATCCTAAACATGCGGGAATCAGCAGTTGTATGGGGGATATCGGAGTGCATGCATTTAACCTTATTGAGTATACAACAGGCCTGGAGGTAAAACAGGTACTCTCGGATCTTAATTGTGTAATAGAAGACATCGAACTTGATCTTGATGGAACTGTTTTGTTGCGTTTTAGTGATAAACTGAAAGGAGTGATCAGGGCAAGCCAGGTTTGTGCCGGGAAAGAGAATTGCCTCACAATAGCAGTTTATGGTTCAAAAGCCAGTCTTAAATGGGCACAGGAGAATCCAAACTATCTCTATATGTTATGCGACTCTGAACCAACAAAAATATTTAAACCGGCCCACAGTTATAATGATAAGCTTGCTGAAACAAGCCATACAATGCCTTCCGGACATCCCGAAGGTATCTATGAAGCTCTTGCAAATATTTATAAAGGTGCGGCAAAATCGATCCGCGGCGAGAAGTTTACTCCGGGGGAATTTCCCACGGTTCATGATGGTGTAAGAGGCATGAAGTTTATTCATTCGGTGGTAGAGTCGAATAAACTGGGAAATACCTGGGTTAAGATATAATCATCACTCAATTTGTTCGTAATTATATTTCGATATTCTCAAAAGTACCGGCGAATCGGACTATTCGTGTAATCCGAGGAATTTTTGGCATTTAAATATTGTCCCTGAATAATTTACCAGTTATCTAATAAGATATCTCAATTTTAACTTTCTTATTCTTGATTTTGGAGTTTTTTACTTTTAATAATACAGATTGTATTAATTCACGCTTTATAGCTGCATAGGAGTGATGATCCTTCACATCAATTAAACCCAGTTCATCTTTTCCAAGCCCGCCTTGCTTAATAAGAAATCCGACGATATCCATTTTATTGATCTTGTCCTTTTTCCCACCACCAATGTAAAGTGTTTGCCATGAAGGCTTTTCAGGAAATGTAAGGCCCTCTTTTATTTCAAATTCATGAAAACAGGATTTTATATAGCCTGGTGCGGTTTCTTCCTCAGAAAGGATTAAAAATGAAGAGCCCGAAGAATGCATCCTGGCCGTCCTGCCATTGCGATGAATAAACTCCGTTTCCGTAGCAGGGAGTTGATAATGAATAATATAGGAGATTTCGGGTATATCAAGTCCCCTCGAAGCTAAATCTGTTGTAATTAAAATGTTTGAACTTCCGTTTCTGAATCTAACCAGCATACGCTCCCTTTCCGACTGTTCCAATCCCCCGTGAAAGTAGTCGTTGATTATCCCTGATTTATTAAGGTAATTGCTGATTCTTTCTACTGCTTCCCTGTGATTGCAAAAAACCAGGGTTGATGCGGCTCCTAGATGACACAATAATTTAAAAAGACATTCCAGCTTATCTTTGTTTTGTGATTTTACTATATTGATTATTAAATTATTAGATGAGTTCTCTTTAAGTAAATAATTAAGTTTATAAGGTGATTTAATACCGGTAAATCCGGGAATTTCATCTAAATCGGTAGCAGAACTCAAAATACGTTTTTTAATTGCATTTAAACGACTGATTATGAACAACATTTCCTGCTGAAACCCTAATTCGAGGGATTTGTCGAATTCGTCAAGAATAAGTGTGGAAATGAAATTTGTTAAAAAATTACCAGAGCGAATATGATCTGCTAAACGTCCTGGTGTTCCAATTAATACAGCAGGAGGGGGGCTGAAATTATTTTTTTCGGTGGATTTGGAATGACCCCCGTAACATGAATTCACCTTAAATCCGGTGCCCAGGCTGCGGAATACCATTTCAATTTGTTGCGCCAATTCCCGGGATGGGGTAATAATCAAAACCTGAACTTGTTTAATACCCGCCTGTAATGATTCAAGAACTGGTAACAAAAAGGCGAGTGTTTTTCCTGAGCCTGTGGGAGACAAAAGAATAATATCATTATGATTTAGGGCAACTTCAAGTGTCCTGATTTGCATCTCCGTTAGAGTAGTAATTCCAAGCTTATTAATCGCTTGTTTCCATAACATTTTGTTTCCTGACATAAAAGCAAAGTTAGGCTATTTGAGTTAAATAATTAAAGAGCTATCAGGAGTTGTAATGGAATGTCTATCTTTGCGGAAATAACCAAAAAAATATAATGATGTATGGCAAAATCACAACAAAGTTTCAATAAGAGTGAAAAAGAGAAAAAACGATTGAAAAAACAAAAGGATAAACTGTCTAAAAAGCTGGAACGACGCGCAAATTCTGAAGGAGGAGAACTTGGTAGTATGATAGCTTATGTTGATGAAAACGGCATGATTACTGATACACCGCCAGATCCGTCAAAAAAAATAAAAGTTAATGCCAGCTCAATTGAAATTGGTATTCCCAAAAAAGATGATAAAGAAGGCGCCTCACTACTTGTAGGAAAAGTTTCCTATTTCGATGAATCCAAAGGATTTGGTTTTATTTTGGATAGCGTTACACAGGAAAAATATTTTGTTCATGTTAGCGGATTGCTTGAAGAAGTTAAAGAAAATGATAAAGTCAGTTTTGAACTGCTACGTGGATTAAAGGGCATGAATGCGGTAAAAGTTAAAAAGATTTGATTACCAGGCGTTTGATATAATAATTAGGATAGCTGATCAATATTTTGAAATCAATATTTGTCCTATAATTAATATTATGTTAAATATAAAAATATGAATCAAGGGGGAGCATTACATATC
>CAYGFI010000144.1:0-12280 GCA_964349045.1 uncultured Chitinophaga sp. | reverse complement strand
AGTTGAAGCATTAAAAAATATCAAAACAATTGAAAATATAATTAATATTAAAGTGAATGTAAAGAGCGAAACAATTTCATATAAATGCGACTAAAAAATTCGTTTTAAGGATGTTTTTCGGTAAATAAATAAATCAGATCCCCTGAATTTTATTTTTTCTTCCGGTTCGCGATTAAGAACCGGAGCTTTTACGCCGGATTTAAACATTTTGTTTCCTGAAAACACAAATATTTCATCCCATAACCCGGAATTAATAAAACTCTGAATAAATGTTGCCCCCCCCTCAATAAAAATACTGATAATTTCTCTTTTAAAAATCTCAGTTAAAAGCATTGGAATTTCAAAGCTTTCAAAAGGAATTTTAATACTTTCAGGATAATTGTATAATTTTTTTTTATCCCCTGTAAAAACAATAGTTGGAGAAGAACCATCCAGGATTTTTAATCCTTCAAAAAGCCTGCCGTTTTTATCGGGAACAATTCTCATGGGATTGATACCTGGCCATTCCCTCACATTGAGTTCAGGATTATCAAGCAGGATGGTTTCGGTTCCCACCATAATGGATAATTCTTCCGACCTCCATTTGTGAACAAGCATGCGGGCTGTATGATTGGTAATCCATGCAGGCTCCTGTGAATGGACATCCTGTCGGTCCCAGTCGATATATCCATCAAGTGTTTGAGCCCATTTGAGAATAACATAAGGTCGCTTTTGTTCATGAAATGTAAAAAACCTGCGGTTCAGGAAACGGCACTCTTCATCAAGGACTTTTGTCACAACCCTTGCTCCGCCTGATTGAAGTATGAAAACACCTTTACCCGATACTTCCGGATTTGAATCGATGCAACCTATAACAACTCGTGGAATACCCGATTCTTTTATCATCAGGGAACATGGGGGTGTCTTTCCATAATGTGCACATGGCTCCAGGTTAACATACAGGGTCGAATTTTTCAGGAGTGAACGATCCGCAACCGACTGTATAGCAATAACTTCAGCATGTGGGCCTCCATATTCATGATGATAGCCTTCCCCAATTATCCGGTCGTTATTTACAATAACCGATCCTACAAGCGGATTTTGCCTTGTTAATCCTAAACCTTTCCGGGCCAGTTCAAGACACCGTTTCATATAAAGTTCATCCTTTGCAGATGGAGTCATTTCATTTACTAATTTTGATCAAAATTAATTCATTTGAGAGTAAAAGATGCAATAAGATTTATAATTGATTCAACAGGGGAAATTTATGGCCCGGGAGAATCAGAAAGTATTGCATTTATAATACTTGATTTTATGGGTTTCCCGGGAAAGAAGTTATTCCCGTATGCGGAAATTGAAATGGATAGAAGCCAGGAAGATTTTATTCGGAAAACCGTAAAAATGCTGAAAAATTCACAGCCTGTTCAATATATCCTGGGGGAGGCAGAATTTTTCGGGCTTAGATTTAAACTTGACGAGAATGTTCTGATTCCGCGTCAGGAAACCGAAGAACTGGTCAGCAGAATTATCAGGGATAATACAAAAACCAGTCCGGTTATACTTGATCTTGGTACCGGGAGCGGATGTATTGCCGTTTCTCTGGCGAAAAATATTCCAACCGCAAAAGTTTTTGCAACTGATATTTCTCCCCGGGCCATCAGGATTGCTAATATCAATGCGAAATTAAATGAGGTCATTGTCAACGCGATCACCGATGATATGTTGCAGACTCAACTTGAAAATAATCTGAAATTCGATATCATTGTAAGCAATCCACCCTATGTTCGCGACCAGGAAAAGGAATTCATGCATGCTAATGTTCTGCAATTCGAACCTGCAGCGGCGCTGTTTGTGAGAGATGATAATCCCCTTGAGTTTTACAAGGCAATTTCTCAGATTGCAATGGAAAGGCTGAAGGAGAGGGGATTATTGTATGTGGAAATTAATGAGAATTTCGGATTTGAAGTGGTTGAATTTTTCAAATCAGCCGGATTGCACAAAATTGAAATTATCCTTGATATTCATGATAAAGAGCGGTTTGTTAAGGCGATGAAGGACTAAAAAATTAATGGGACCCTTCAAGGGTTTTAAATCCCTCAGGGATCCTGATTAAATTGTAACTTCAAAAATTAAAAATTGTTTTTCACCCGATTATAATCGGGACAGGTGTTGTTTCTAAATCCTATTTACATTATTATAACATTTAGGAAATTTTGTTAATTACAGAAAAAATGAAACCTTCACGTAACATCTCACCCGAAGAGGCCCTTTCCCGGCTTCAAAATCTTTGCTCAAACCAGGAGAAATGTACCGGGGATGTTCGTGAAAAACTTCGACAATGGAATATTTCCGGAGAAGAGCAGGAAAAAATAATTACCAGCCTGAAAAAAGATAAATTTGTCGACGATCATCGTTTCGCGGAATTTTTTGTACGGGATAAACAAAATATTAATAAGTGGGGAAAGGAAAAAATACGTTTCGCGTTGAAAAATAAACGATTGGATGAAGACCTTATCAATGAAGCGCTTACTAACTTACCTTCTGAAAATTTTGAGAACGCAATTCGCGAACTCTTGTCAAAAAAGGCAAGGGAACTTGACAAATACGATTCCTATGAAAAGAAGAACAGGCTTATTCGATTCGCTGCTCAGAGGGGATTTGATTTTGATCTGATTTTCAGGGTTATTGATGATTATGTGAAAGATTAAGCCATTTTTCCTATTTTTGCAGACATTCTTAAAACAATTATTATGATAACAACCGATCAGGTAAAGGATCTTTTTGAACGTCAGGATGCGTTAAGGAGGCATCTTTGACATCGAAAAAAAACTGATAATTGTTGAAGAAGAGGAAAGAAAAACCCAGGCCCCGGATTTCTGGAAAGATCCTAAGGCAGCCGAAAAACATCTTAAGGAAATCGCCAAAGTAAAAAGCTGGACAATTTCCTACGCCCGCTTGTCGGCTGAACTGGAAGACCTTCAGATAATGCTCGATTTTCTTAAAGAGGGAGAAGCTACCCAGCAGGAAGTGGATATTTTATATGATAAGGTTCTTGAAAATATTGAGAATCTCGAGTCGCGAAATATGCTCCGGAAAGAAGAAGATAGTTTTGGTGCAATTCTGAAAATCAATTCCGGCGCCGGAGGAACTGAGAGTCAGGACTGGGTTCAGATGCTGTATCGAATGTACCTTAGATGGGGAGAACGGAATAACTATAAAGTAAAGGAAATCAGTATACTTGTAGGTGAAGAAGCCGGTATTAAATCTGTGACGCTTGAATTCGAGGGTGAATTTGCTTATGGCTATCTGAAAGCAGAGTCGGGTGTTCACCGGCTCGTGCGTATTTCTCCTTTTGATTCTCAGAAACGTCGTCATACATCTTTTGCATCAGTTTTCGTTTCTCCTGTAATCGATGATACAATTGAAATAATAATTAACCCGGGTGAGATTGAATGGGATACATTCCGTTCGGGAGGCGCCGGCGGACAAAATGTAAATAAGGTTGAAACCGGAGTAAGGGTACGGCATTTGCCCACAGGTATTACAGTTGAAAATACCGAATCCCGCTCTCAACTGCAAAACCGGGAAAATGCCTTGCGAATTCTAAGGTCACATTTGTATGAGCTTGAACTGAGAAAAAAGATGGAAATTCAGGCCGATATTGAGAGTAAAAAGAAAAAAATAGAATGGGGATCACAAATCAGGAATTATGTGATGCAGCCCTATAAAATGGTTAAGGACTTACGCACAGGAATTGAAACAGGTAATGTACAGGATGTTTTGGATGGGAATATCAATCCGTTTATTAAGGCTTTTCTGATGGAGTATGGGGGTGACTGATAGGTTCATTTTTGAGTGAATGGGTTAATGAGTGAATGGGTAAATGAGTGAATGAGTGAATACAACAATTGGCAGATTCTAATAATCGGGAATAGTCGGCATTATTTGCGTAATTGTCATATTGTCGAATTATCAGATTGGGTAACTTTTTAAATCCGGTAACTTCTAAGGTATTTGATGCTTATTAATTTCTTGGTTTGTGTTTTTATTGTATTTTTATTCGTTCATAGCCGGTAAATTTATGAAAATAAAAATCTACCATAATCCCAGATGTAGAAAAAGCCGGGAGGGTTTGAGTTTTCTTCAGATTAAAGGGATTGATATTGAAATAATCGATTACATAAAGAGAGGGCTTTCGATTGAAGAAATTAAAGAAATCATTTTAAAATTACATATCCGTCCGGCAGAGCTGGTTAGAAAAAATGAACTGCTGTTTAGAAAAGAATTGAAACATCTGGATTTAACAGATGAAGAATGGATTAAAGTTATTTCTGAAAACCCGGTTCTGCTTCGTCGCCCTGTCGTTTTGGCAAAGCATAAGGGCGTGATAGGTGATCCGGTGGAAAATATTAAAAACGTGTTATGAATTCCTAATATCCTTAATTATGAAGAAGCTAAACCTGTTTAAAGCATTGTGCGCGATAATTATGACACTGGTAATTTATAGTTCCTGTAAAAAAGATGATGATTTCATTCAGGTAACGGCATTTGAAAAAAGTATTCACGATGCCATCAACGAACACCGGGTATCTGTGGGAAAACCTGAAATGATCCTTTCATTTATTATGATGGATGATGCGAAAAGTTACAGTACTAAAATGGCAAATAATTCAGTTGAGTTTGGCACTGAAGGTTTAGCTGCTGACCTGCAGACCCTGAAGTCAAACCTGGCTGCAACTTCAGCCGGTGCATGGGTTGCCACCTGCCAGTATGAAAATGCAGACTCTGTAATGAAAATTGTTCTGAATAATGCAGAAGTCAAAACTACAATAGAAAGCACTTTTAATCAGTCGGCTGTTGGAGCGGTGAAAAGTTCAGACGGGATCTATTTTATTACTCATCTCTTACTATACATTCCCCCGAAAAATTAAAAAATGAAAAACAGAATTGAAAAAGACACCATGGGCCCCATTGAGGTTCCTGGTGATAAGTATTGGGGTGCGCAGACGCAGCGTTCGAGGGAGAATTTTAAAATCGGTGGCCAGTTGATGCCGATCGAGATCATCTATGCATTTGCTTATCTGAAGAAAGCGGCTGCCCTGGCAAATAAGGATCTTGGTGTTTTAAGCGCTGAAAAGTCTGAACTTATAGCTAAAGTTTGTGATGAGATCCTTTCGGGAAAGCTTGATTCTGAGTTTCCCCTGGTAATCTGGCAAACGGGCTCCGGAACTCAGTCCAACATGAACCTGAACGAAGTAATTGCCAACCGTGCACATGTTTTAAAGGGGAATGCCCTGGGAGAGGGGACTACATTTATTCATCCCAACGATGATGTCAATAAATCCCAGAGCTCGAATGATACCTTTCCAACGGCTATGCATATCGCGGCATACAAAATGATTGTCGAAACAACAATCCCCGGCGTTGAGAAGCTTATGAAAACCCTGAAGCTGAAATCGGATGGCTTTATGGATATCGTAAAAATAGGCAGGACGCATTGGATGGATGCCACACCCCTCACTCTTGGACAGGAGTTTTCAGGTTATGTTTCTCAACTTGAACATGGAATCAAGGCTCTAAGAAATACACTTCCTCATCTTTCGGAAATAGCATTGGGGGGAACAGCTGTTGGCACAGGAATTAACACTCCAAAAGGTTATTCGGAAAAAGTAGCCGCTAAAATTGCAGAGCTGACGGGGCTTCCCTTCATCACTGCAGCCAACAAATATGAATCCCTGGCTGCTCATGACGCTATCGTTGAAGCTCATGGTGCTTTAAAAACATTGGCAGTCAGCCTGACTAAAATTGGTAATGACATTCGCCTGCTGGCATCCGGCCCCCGGTGTGGTATCGGGGAGATTTTAATTCCGGAAAATGAACCCGGGTCATCAATTATGCCCGGGAAAGTTAATCCTACCCAGGTTGAGGCCCTGACCATGGTCTGTGCGCAGGTTTTAGGGAATGATGTAGCCATCAATATCGGGGGAATGAACGGGCAATTTGAGTTGAACGTTTATAAACCCATGATGATCTCAAATTTTCTTCATTCAGCCCGCTTAATCGGTGATGCCTGTGTATCGTTCAATGAGCATTGTACAACCGGCATTGAACCAAACCTTACGAATATCAAAAAGAATCTTGACAATTCACTTATGCTTGTTACTGCTTTAAATACCCATATTGGTTACGATAAAGCTGCGCAGATTGCCAAGAAAGCGCATAAGGAGCATCTGACTCTTAAACAGGCTGCCGAAAAACTTGGTTTCGTGAACTCCGGGGATTTTGATAGGTGGGTAGATCCCTCAAAGATGATCGGGAGGTAAGTATTTGTAAATCCTTAATAGATTTTATTTTTGAAATCTGATTTGAGAACACCAAATGGCGATTTACGCTTTTTGAAGTATACAGAAGTGTGGGGGCCCATTTTTTTTAATTATGAATCAACGAGGTTAAGTTAGGGCTGAAAGACCGATATACAATAAAATTGCCTGCAAATGTAAAAAAGGTATCAACCAGATTATTATAACAAATAGGTACTTTTTTTAGACTAATAATACAATTCTTGACTTGAATTTTCCACTCACATTGCAGCACATTTGCATGCCCCCATAATCCAAATCACTGATTAAAGACATGCAAAAGAGCTTCAATTTTGCTGAACTCGCCATTGGGTTTTTTCTTATATTTGTAACATGTGGAATAAAAATGATATAAGATTTTTCAGAAGAGTTTTATTGGAATGGTTTGCCTCCAATAAGAGAGAATTTCCATGGAGAAAAAACGAGATATCAAATTATGAATTAATTTTAAGTGAAATCTTATTGCAAAGAACTAAAGCTGAAACAGTAGCTAAATATTATAAGACTTTTTTTAATAAATATCCAAATTGGGAAAAGCTTAGTAATGCAACAATAAATGACCTTGAAAGTATTCTGAAACCATTAGGTTTGTACAAACACCGCGCTGGTAGATTAAATAAAATAATACAAGAATATATAGAAAGAAATGGTGTTTTGCCTAAAAACAAAAATGAACTTCAAGATTCCAATTTATCTACTCTTTATATGTCAAATGCCTATGAATTATTTATCCTAAATCATAGAGCGGCATTGCTTGATGTGAATATGTCACGTGTTTTGAGTCGCTATTTTTATCCTAAAGAATTCAAAGATGTCAGAAATGATAAACTTATTCAAGAATTAGCTCATAATGTTTTTAACGTGAAAAGCTGCAAAGAACTAAATTGGGCAATTCTTGACTATGCGGCAAGTATATGCAAAGCCACAAACCCCAAGTGTTCTGATTGTAAACTAAAGAGCAAGTGCAAATTCTTTGAATTATCCAAAAAGACCCATCCAGAGACAGAAGAGCCTCAACTTAGTATTAAATATGATTCAGAAATTCTTATAAATCCGAGTAAACCTTTAAATGTAGTTTCATTGTTTTCTGGCTGTGGTGGTATGGATTTAGGCTTTGAAGGAGATTTCATTGTTCACAAAGATTCAGTAAACGAAAAATTAAATCCCGACTTTATTTCCGAAAGATTGGAAAACGAGTTTGTTAGATTAAAACCGACAAAATTTCAAACTGTTTTCGCTAATGATATACTGCAAGAAGCCATAAATGCCTGGGTGAACTATTTTAAGAAAGGAAATTATTCATCTGAAGTTTACCATGTTGAGAGCATAGTTGACTTAGTTAAAATGCACAGAGATGGATATAAAGTATTTCCCGATAAAGTAGATATTGTTGCTGGCGGTTTTCCTTGCCAATATTTTAGTGTTGTTGGCAAAAGAAATGGATTTAATTCTCATAAAGACCATACGGGTAAAATAATTAGAGATGATATTCCTTCATTAGTGACTCGCGGACAACTTTACATGTGGATGAAAGAAGTCATTGAGATTACACAACCCAAGATTTTTATTGCTGAAAATCTTAAGGGTTTAGTTAATTTAGCTAATGTCAAGGAAATAATTCAAAAAGATAATTTGGGTGTTCCACTATCGGGTCGGTCTTTCCGTTCCAAGTCCTCGCTCATTCTTCGCTGCGGGCTTTCCACTTCAATCCCTAACGCAATTGCCTCATAAATTTAAGCTCATGAACAAAGAATTAATATCTAAAGCCATTATTTGCGCAATTAAGTTGATTTCAGATGAATTGAATTCTATTGAAAATGATGATTTAAAAGAAGAATTTGAAATCACATTAGATGAATTAAACTTGGCTTTAGAAGAAATTAAGAAACCATAATGGAAAGGTCTAAATGGATAAGAGAAGAGTTCATGTTGGTAATGAACTTATATACCAAACTACGTTATGGTCAGTTTAATTACCATAATGCTGAAGTTATTAAGCTTGCAAGCCTTATTGGTAAAACACCTGGAGCCGTTGCATTTAAATTGGTACATTTATCAAGACAAGACCCTAAACATAAAGATAGAGTAAAGGGATTAGCCAATCCTGGGAAAAATGCAATTGAAATTTATAATGAATTTGTCAGTAATTGGGATGAAATGCTTTATGAAAGCGAAGTTCTTTTAGCTAAATATCAAAATAAAAAGGTCGAAGAAATTGCGCTTGAGAAACAAGATATTGAATATATTGAACGTGATGTTTTGAATGGGAAGGAAGGTATTGATGTTGCAAGACTTGTAAAGACGAGAGTAAATCAATCATTATTTAGAAAAGTAGTATTGAATAACTATTCAAATTCTTGTTCTATTTGTAATTTAAATATCAATAGTTTATTAATAGCAAGCCATATTATAAAATGGTCTTCAAATGAATCAAATCGATTAAATCCTGAAAATGGATTATGCTTGTGTAGTATTCATGATAAAGCATTTGAACTTGGATATTTAGGTGTCCGAAGCGATTATAAGGTATTAATTTCACCATCTCTAAATCAAATAGAAGAGAAAGAAACATTTCAAGCATTTTTCAAAAGACATGAAAATCATTCGATAAAGCTTCCTGATAAGTTTTATCCTAATCCAGAGTTTTTAGAGCAACATTTTAAAAGCACGTTTATCGTATAACCCAGAACCAAACAAGCTGATATTTCAGTCATTGCTTGACAATACAATTCATACCCTTGATTACGAATCAAAGAAAAATCAAAAGAAATATCTTAGTTTGTTAGGCAACAAATTAGAAGACGTTGTTGCCGATGTAATGACTGAAAATGCAAAGGGTACCATATTTGAAAATTCCATTGAATTAATATCAGGGCAAAAATTCCCTGATATTATAGCAAATAAATTTTATGGAGTGGAAGTAAAAACTACTTCAAAAAATCACTGGACAACCCAGGTAACTCTGTTCTTGCAAGTACACGGGTTGATGGTATAGAACGGATTTTCATGCTTTTTGGTAAAATGGTAAATATAGTGTTAAATGCCGACCTTATGAAGATTGTCTTTCTGACGATGTAGTAACCCACTCTCCGCGGTACCTGATTAACATGGATTTAGGCAAAGATGAAACAATATTTGATAAACTTGAAATACCGTATGACTCGCTTAGAAACCTACCAAATCCCGTAAAACCAATAACAGAATATTATCGTAAATTTCTTAGACCTGGTGAAGAAGTATGGTGGCTTGACCAAGATGAACCTAAATCATCAGGGCTGATAATTAAATTATGGAATAATCTCAATACCGAAGAAAGAAGAGAATATATGTTAAAAGCCATGATTCTTTTCCCGGAGATTTTCAGTAATCGCCCCGACAAATTTAACAGATTAGCTGTATGGTTAGTAAATATGCAAAGTGTAGTTTGTCCAAATATAAGAGATGTATTTACTGCTGGGGGTCAAGGTTCTTTAACATGGGAAAAGAGAGTCTACTCTGCAATACCGCAGATTATCATAAAAATGATAAATTCAATACCAGAAATTAAATATACACTAAGCATCATAGAAACAGATGTATTAAATCATTATTGGGTAAATGTACCTGACGATAAATATGGCTATTGGATTAACTCGGTCTTAGATAGCACGAAGAAAATGAGATTACCGTTTAATTTAGGAGAATATCTAAACAGCCAAAGCTAATTCCAAGCTCTTTGACAAAGTTCTTCAGCCAAACTCTGTAGCCTATTCGAGCGTTCTGCCTCGCACCAAAATTAGTTTAATTTGACAGGGAGATGTCCCGTTATCCGAAACCACTCATACACATAAACGGATGGCGTAGCCATGTGAACAAAACGACAAAAGACAAAGCCCTGAAAGGGTGTAATGTTTTTTAATCTTTCAGTCCGAAAAAGTTGAACTATATGACATTTTTACGGTAACTTCGTCTTTATAATAAAATCTTCAAGAGATGGAAAAAACTGATTTAGTATTAAAAACCATGAAAGCTGCAGGAAAGGCCCTGAGTGCGGGACAAATTTCAGAAATCTCAGGTCTTGACCGAAAAGAAGTAGATAAAGTAATGAAATCTCTCAAAACGGATGGGAGAATTGTGTCTCCGAAAAATTGTTACTGGCAACCAGCCTGAGATTTTATAAACTGCGTACATTTAATTTTTAGCCGGAATATAAAACAATAAACCTTTGATCTCTAACAGTTTGTTTTTAAACCATGCCAATTATATTGAATTAAAAAATTAAACCAATGGATTCAAAAACCAGTCAAAACAAGATTCACCTTTACTTTTTGGTCATTTTAAGAATAGCCATAGGCTGGCATTTTCTGTATGAAGGAATTACTAAAATTATGGATGACAGCTGGAGTTCAGCAGCTTACCTGGCAGGATCGAAATGGATATTTGCTCCGGTTTTTCACTGGATGGCAGATAGTGCAGGAATTATTGCTGTTGTCGACTTTATGAATATCTGGGGTTTGACACTTGTGGGTCTTGGGTTGATTCTTGGATTATTTACGCGTTGGGCAAGTGCAGGTGGAGCGCTTTTGCTGCTTTTGTATTTTATTGCATATCCCCCTATCCCGGGTTATATGTACGGTCTTCCGACTGATGGAAGCTATCTTTGGATAAATAAAACACTCATTGAATTATTAGTACTTGTGGCCTTTGCATTTCTTTCACCTTCTTATATGTTTGGTCTTGACCGGCTTTATGTCCGCTGGAAGGAAGAAAAAGCCCGGCAGCCCGTCCCCGGTCTTCCCACCGAAACGCGCAAGGGAATAGAGCGCCGCGAGGCAATCAGAAACCTGATATCAGTGCCGGCGCTCGGCGCTTTTGCTTATGCACTTTACAGAAAGAAAAAATGGGATAGTTTTGAAGAAAAATTGCTCAAAGTGGAAGGAATAGATGCCAATTCCGGTGCAACTCTGCTCAGTTTCAATTATTCAACATTAAAAGATCTTAAAGGTCAGGTTCCCAAGGGAATAATAAAATACACCGATAAAAATGGTAATCCTGCTGATTTTGAACTCAGTCGGCTTATTATGGGTGGAAACCTTATCGGCGGATGGGCACATGCACGCGACCTGATTTATGTTTCCAAACTGGTAAAGACTTATCATACCGATGAAAAAGTAATGCAGACACTGGCGCTGGGTGAAAAATGTGGTATTAATTCTATTATTTCCAATCCACAAATGGGAAGGATCTTTCAGAAGTATAAACATGAATTCAGGGGTAAAATCAAATTCATTTCTGACTGCGGCACAAACCTCGATTTTCAGAAAGGAATTGAGTTATCATTAATTGCTGACTGGGACGCTCTTTATTGCCAGGGTGAGATAACCGACCGCTGGACAAACCCTGAATGGGAAGATCCGAAGAAAAGAACAGTTGCTGAAAGAATGGAACTTATACAAAAAGGCCTTGATGAGATAAGGAAGAATGGGAAACCTGCAGGAATCGGTGCACACAGGATTGAAGCAATACAGACCTGTGTTGAATATGGACTGAAACCTGATTTCTGGGTAAAGACAAGCCATAACCACGACTATTGGTCTGCCCGGAACAACTCACCCTGGAATGATAACCTCTTCGATTTTAATCCGGAGGAAACGGTACGGTATATGGCAACACTAAAGGAACCCTGGATTGCCTTCAAAGTATTGGCTGCCGGCGCTATTAAACCTGAAGAAGGGCTGAAATATGCATTCACTAACGGGGCTGATTTTGTTTGTTTAGGAATGTATGATTTTCAAATCGTTGAGGATGTGAACATCGCCCTGAATGTGCTTGAAAATGTCAGGAACAGGGAACGACCTTGGATGGCGTGAAGATGACGTGATGGCGTGATGACGTGATGACGTGACGTCGTGACGACCTTTAGATTAGCAAAATTAATTTTAATATTATAATCTGCTAATATT
>CAYGFI010000143.1:2783-12340 GCA_964349045.1 uncultured Chitinophaga sp. | reverse complement strand
TAATTATTTCAACAAATATTCAATTTCAGGATTTGCATCCAGATATTCAAAAAATTTATCTGTAAGACTCAGGTATTGTGTTCTGGAAAACATATCCACCTTAAGATTACTTTCGTTGTCAACAATATGAATGCGTAAAAGTTTTGCATTAGTGCCTTTTTCGGCCTTATTTATATATTTATTTAGTTCTTCAATCATTATTTCGTTTAATGAAGTGAGCTTAATGGTTAATAAGATACTTCGCACAATATCTTTTCTGACCTCAGAGAGCAGATGAATACTTTTAACCCTCACCTCAATACCCGAGCGTTCGTCTTTTTTTGATGTCCACTCTTCAACAGCAGCTTTAACCATTATTGAAACACCGGGACTAAAGTACTTTTTATGATTCACAAATTCATTTCCCCACAGACGTAACTGAAAGGTATCATTGAAATCTTCCAGGATTGCGATACCAAAAGCTCTGTTGTTCTTTTGAGAAATTCCTTCCCGAAACGATTTTATTATCCCTGCAAAGGTAACATCCTTTGCTTTAAAATCAGGTAAACGGTTGTTTAAATCGTACAGATCAACATTGCAAAAACTTTTTATTTCCGGTCTGAACCGGTCGAGAGGATGTGCGGTGAGATACATTCCAATAAGTTCTTTCTCCCTGTTAATTCTTTCAAGCAGTGGCCAGTCTTCGACGCTGGCAGGTACCGGCTTCATAATTACTTCTTCATTACCGCCTCCAAAAAGACTTTGTTGAGTGCTTAATTTTTCACTGTTCAATCTGCTTCCATATTTCACCAGAGCATCGAAAAAGCCAGCTTCATTTCCAACCGGGCTGAAATATTGCGCACGGTTGATTTCGCTAAAACAGTCGAAAACCCCTGCAGATGCCAGTCCTTCAAGATTCTTACGGGTCATGATACGCAAATCGATACGCTCGATGAAATCATAAATATCTTTAAAAAAACCTCTTGTTTTGCGTTCTTCAATAATTTTGGCAACGGCTGATTCCCCAACTCCCTTTATGGCGCCGAGTCCAAAACGAATATTTCCTTTTTTATTTACGGTAAATTTTACATTACTTTCATTGACATCCGGGCCTAATACTGCAATGCCCATCCTGCGACATTCGTCCATGAACAGACTGATCTTTTTAATATCGGCAAAGTTTCTGCTAAGTACAGCAGCCATAAACTCAGCGGGGTGATGAGCCTTAAGATATGCTGTCTGATAAGATACATATGCATAACAAGTGGAATGCGATTTATTAAAAGCATACTCGGCAAATGCTTCCCAGTCGGCCCAGATTTTATTTATGACTTCTTCAGAATACCCATTTTTCTGACAGCCTTCTACGAACTTTCCTTTAAGTTCATCCATCATCTTCCGGATTTTCTTACCCATTGCTTTCCGGAGCGAGTCGGCCTCACCTCTTGTAAATCCGGCCAGTCGCTGTGATAGCCTCATCACCTGTTCCTGGTAAACCGTGATGCCATAGGTTTCTTTAAGTTCCTCTTCCATTTCCGGAACAGCATAGTCAATAACCTCCTTACCGTGTTTCCTTCTGATAAAGGAGGGAATATACTCCATAGGTCCGGGCCGGTAGAGTGCGTTCATCGCGATCAGATCCTCAAAACGGTTGGGTTTCAGATCGCGGAGATACTTGCGCATACCGGCTGATTCAAACTGGAATAGTCCGGTTGTATCTCCCCTGGAATATAGTTCATAGGTCTTCTGATCTTCAATTGGCAAATTTCCGATATCAATCTGGATTCCTTTGGATTCAAAAACATTGATTACGGCATCTTTAATAATAGATAAGGTTTTCAGTCCCAGAAAATCCATTTTTAACATACCCACATCTTCCACATTTTTCCCGTCGAACTGGGTAACAAGCAGGTCGGAATCTTTAGAAGTACATACAGGGATATGTTCGATAAGGTCATCACGACCGATAATTATGCCACATGCATGTATGCCGGTATGTCTGACGGACCCCTCAAGAGTACCGGCATACTTCAAAACACTGATTATTTCAGAAGTTCCATAATCCCTTGCATTACGCAGCTCCGGAACTTCCTCGAAAGCTTTTTTCAGTGTCGTTCCGGGTCTTTCCGGTACCAGTTTGGCAATACGGTCAGCTTCTGACAATGGCAGTTTCTGTATCCTGGCCACATCCCGGATGGCCATTTTTGCGGCCATGGTTCCAAAGGTGATGATCTGAGCGACCTTATTCTTTCCATATTTATTAACGACCCAGCGAAGAATATCTTCGCGGCCATCTTCGTCGAAGTCGATATCGATATCAGGAAGAGAGATCCTGTCGGGATTCAGAAACCGTTCAAAAAGAAGATTATACTTCAGGGGGTCAATGTCAGTAATTCCTGTGCAATAGGCAACAACAGATCCGGCAGCCGATCCACGTCCCGGACCCACAGCAACACCCATCTTTCTTGCCTGGTTGATAAAATCCTGGACAATGAGGAAATACCCGGGAAATCCCATGTTTTTTATCACATCCAGTTCAAAATCAATTCTTTCTCTTATTTCAGGGGTAATTTCAGGATATCTTCTTGCAGCTCCCCCGTAACTTAAATGATGAAGGTAAACATCCTCATTATCAAAACCTTCAGGAAGAGGAAAATCAGGCATAATTGGATCGCGGTTAAGAGCATAAGCCTCAACCTTGTCAACAATTTCCTGGGTGTTTAACAAAACCTGCGGAACGTCCTGGAAAATTTCCTGCATCTCTTCCCTGGTTTTAAACCACTCCTGCTGAGTATATTTCACGCGGGATGGATCATCAAGGTCTTTTCCTGTACTAAGGCAAATCAAACGATCGTGTGCCCCGGCATCTTCAGGATTTACAAAATGTACATCATTGGTAGCAATGCACTTGACTCCGAGCTTTTCCCCAAGATCCAACAAGACGTTATTGACAAAAACCTGGTCTTTATAAACCTGGTGATTCATCGCGGGATCTTCGCTCTTGTGGCGCATGAGTTCAAGGTACAGATCGTCACCGAATATTTCCTGGTATGTTTTAATAAGAGTCCCGGCTGATTCAATTCCATGGTTCATTATTTCCTGCGGAATCTCTCCCCCGAGACAAGCAGTGCATGCAATAAGGCCTTTCGAATGCTGCTTTAGCAATTCCTTATCAATCCTGGGTTTATAATACATCCCCTGTATCCATCCCAGGGAAACAAGTTTCACCAGGTTCTGGTATCCTTCTTTATTTTTAGCCAGGAGTACAAGGTGGTCGCCACTGGCATCTATTTTTTCTTCCTTTTGATACATTGACCTCCTGGCCAAATAAACCTCACATCCGATTATGGGTTTTATTCCCTGCTTTTTTGCTTCACCATGAAAAATCTTTGCGCCGAAAAGGTTCCCATGATCCGTAATGGCCATAGCTTTCATGCCATTTTCCTTTGCTTTTTGAATTAAGCCGGCAATGGATGCTGCTCCATCGAGAATGGAATACTGGGTATGTACATGAAGGTGTGAGAATTGGATCACTTCTTTTTCCTCTGAAGTATCTGGTTTGTTTTCAATACTTTCAACTGATCTTTGAGTCTTATGTTTTCGGGATTTAACTTCAACCCCGGCCAGGGCTATTGGGTCAGGATTTGATTTAACGAAAGCATTAATTTCTGCAGCAGAAAGAGGCAGAGAAGAAGGCTTCAGAACTCCAAGCCTCAACAGTTCGAGAAAACATCTTGCGGTAGCCTCAACATCGGCTGTTGCATTATGCGCATCAGAGAATCCTTCCTGAAAAAGTTTAAAATACAATTCTGCCAGGTTGGGCCACTTATATTTGCCACCTCTTCCTCCGGGAATAGCGCAGTAATCGGTACTCTCAACTTTAGTACAAAGTTTCTTTTTACCCAGGAAATCATTTTCAATTGAATTTCGCAGGAATTCGGCAGCAACGATATTTATATCGAAATCGATGTTATGAGCAATCAGAAGTGTCGAACCTGAGATGTCAACAGCAAATTCCGAAAGAACTTTCCTGATATCCTCTCCTTCAGCAAGGGCTTTTTCAGTGGAAATTCCATGTACCTTTTCAGCAGAATAAGGAATGGTAAAGCCTTCCGGTTTAATAATATGATTTTTCGCCCCAATGAATTTCCCTGAATGATCATGCATCTGCCAGGCTATCTGCACCAATCTTGGCCAGTTATCGAGCTCCTCAATAGGTGCATTGTCCCTTTTAGGTAATCCGGTCGTTTCCGTATCAAAAATCAGGAACATGTAGTGGGGTTTTCTTTAAAGTTAATTAGCAATGATCTTTAATACAAGGCTTTAATTATTTTTTAATAAAGCTGTACCAATGGGTTAAAAATACCATATTTAGTGTCAATTAAACAGGGGTGTTGATAAGTCTTGAAAGATTTTAGTGAAATCAGGATTGGTTTGGGTGGTAATGATTTGAGTTTATGAATCCGGGGAAAGACATTTACATTATACATCCGGAGTGTTTCATTATACATATATGCGCATGAGATTGCCATTGGGTGAATTAATCTGTCCTTTCAGGACGACAGGATAGTTTACATTTTCAAAACATAACATATTTCGCTTACTTTGTATCTGCGAATAAAAGGATAGGCATGAACAATCAAGAGAACAAAACGGTTTTATTTTCAGAATTTCAGGCGGTTAATTCAAATGAGTGGAAAGAAAAAATGCTGCAGGACCTCAAAGGACTGCCTTACGAAAAACTGATCTGGAAATCCAACGAAAGAATTGAGGTTAAGCCCTTTTATACCGCTGAAGACCTTGAAAAACTCAAATATCCTGATGCCAGGCCGGGAGAATTTCCTTTCCTGAGAGGGAACCATAGGTTTTCCAACCATTGGGAAATCCGCCAGGATATCAAAGTTGATAATGTTGCAGCAGCTAATGACACCGCCCTGAATGCTCTTAACCGGGGCGCAACTTCCATTGGATTTTTGATACCTGAAAAAAGAAATTTGTCACTGTCTGAATTTAGCCGTCTTCTGAAAGATATTTATTTCGATTGCATAAACATTAATTTTATTACACACACAAGTTCCTCCGAAATATTTAAGCATCTCGTTTCGGAATCCGGCTTATTAAAAATCGACCCCAGCCGGATTATTGGTTCAATCGACAATGATCCGCTCGGTTTTCTTACTAAAACAGGAATTTTTACTCACCCGGAAGCCGCTGAATTTAAAAATACCGCTTCCTTAATTAATAAGGCCTCCTCTCTCCTTCCCAATCTAAAAACTCTTGGTATAAACGGTCACCTGTTTCATAATGCGGGAGGGACCATAGTCCAGGAGCTGGCTTTTAGCCTCGCCATAATTTCTGATTACCTTGATTTACTTTCAAAAGAGGGAGTGAAACCTGAAACAATTTCAAAAAGCATGCAGCTAAACCTGGCAGTGGGTCCGGTTTATTTCATGGAGATTGCCAAAATACGTGCAGCGCGTTTGCTTTTCGCCAAACTGGCCGGGTCATGGGGAATAACTAATGAGGAATCCCTGAAAACTTTTATTCACTGCACCACATCTGAATGGAATCAAACAATTTATGATCCTTATGTAAATATGCTCCGGTCAACAACTGAGAGCATGTCGGCAGTAATGGGTGGTTGCGATTCGCTTTCCGTAACTCCATTTGACAATGCATTTCGTCCGTCAACGAAATTCTCTGAAAGAATAGCACGTAATACACAAATAATTTTAAAGGAAGAGGCTTGGCTGGACAAAGTTCCTGATCCCGCTGCAGGTTCGTATTTCATTGAAAATCTCACAGATTCCATCATTGAAGAATCATGGAAACTTTTTGTTGAAATCGAGGAATTGGGAGGATACCTTGCTGCATTTAAGGCGGGAGAAATTCAGAAGAGGATCGCGGCTTCAGCTACTTTGCGAAATCAGAATATTTCCTTAAGAAAAGAAATTCTGCTGGGAACCAATCAATATCCAAATCCCCTTGAAACCAGGCCGGAAGATATGGATCATGAAATTTCTTTCCCCCGGAACATAAAACAGTCAAATCTCATCGCTGAGCCCCTGGTTGTGCAGAGGGGTGCAACAGCTTTTGAAAAACTCAGGTTAAAGACTGAGGGGAACAGGAAAAAGGTATTTCTGCTTACTATTGGCAACCCGGTCTGGAGAAAAGCCAGGGCAGGATTCTCAACAGGTTTCTTTGGCTGCGCGGGATTTGAGATCATTGACAATCCGGGATTTGATAGTATCGATGCCGGTATAAAGGCAGCATCTGAAGAAAAAGCATCCATCATTGTTTTGTGCAGCAGTGATGAGGAATATGCAACACTGGCTCCTGAAGCATTCAGCAAGCTGGATAAAAATGTAATCTTTGTAGTCGCGGGATTTCCAAAGGATAGTATTGAAGATCTGAAATCAAAAGGGATTCGGAATTTTATCCATATGAAATCAAATGTGCTGGAAGAACTTGAGAAATATCAGAAATTGCCTTGATTGTGATTACTATTATCAGAATTATTAACGTGGTTTATCTCTTGATCTATAAATATAATGAAACCGGACTATAAAAGCATAAATCTCCGTTCTGAAGGAACTCCAAAGACGGATCCATTTTCCAGCTCTCAGCAAAAAGTACCCGCTTCATGGGAAACGCCAGAACACATTAAAGTAAAACCGGTTTATACCAAAGATGACCTCCAAAAAATGGAGCATCTGGAGTTTCCTGCAGGATTTCCCCCGTTTCTTCGGGGTCCGTATACCAGCATGTTTGTTACCCGGCCATGGACCATCCGCCAGTATGCCGGTTTTTCTACAGCAGAGGAATCCAATGCTTTTTACCGCAGAAACCTTGCTGCCGGTCAAAAAGGATTGTCTGTAGCATTTGACCTTGCTACCCACAGGGGATACGACTCCGATCATGAGCGCGTTGCAGGTGATGTGGGTAAGGCCGGGGTTGCTATTGACTCCATTCTCGATATGAAAGTCCTTTTCGACCAGATCCCTCTCAATAAAATGTCCGTTTCTATGACAATGAACGGCGCAGTATTGCCCATTATGGCATTTTATATTGTAACCGGCCTGGAGCAGGGCGCAAAACCTGAAGAACTGAGTGGCACCATACAAAACGACATTCTGAAGGAGTTTATGGTAAGGAATACCTATATATATCCTCCTGAAACCTCTATGCGAATTGTAGCGGATATCTTCCAATATACCTCCCGTCGCATGCCTAAGTTCAACAGTATCAGCATTTCCGGTTACCATATGCATGAGGCCGGCGCCACTGCTGATATTGAACTTGCTTATACGCTTGCCGACGGACTGGAATATCTGCGTACAGGCATAAATGCAGGAATTGATATTGATGCATTTGCACCCCGGATTTCTTTTTTCTGGGCTATCGGTATGAATCATTTCATGGAAATTGCCAAAATGCGCGCTGCACGGATGCTCTGGGCCAAAATTGTTAAACAATTTAACCCGAAAAATCCGAAATCGATGGCTCTTCGCACACATTCGCAAACATCAGGTTGGAGCCTTACCGAGCAGGATCCGTTTAATAATGTTGCCCGCACCTGTATCGAGGCAATGGCTGCTGCCCTGGGGCACACCCAGAGTCTGCATACCAATGCGCTGGATGAGGCCATAGCGCTCCCGACCGACTTCTCTGCAAGGATCGCACGAAATACCCAGATTTTTCTGCAGGAAGAAACCCAGATACACCGTTCCCTTGATCCCTGGGCAGGGTCCTATTATGTGGAGAGTCTTACCCACGAACTTGCCCACAGGGCCTGGGAACTTATTGAAGAAGTTGAAAATTTAGGAGGAATGGCAAAAGCCATCGAAACCGGAATTCCTAAAATGAGGATCGAAGAGGCTTCAGCCAGAAAACAAGCCCGAATCGATGCAATGAAAGATATCATTGTCGGCATTAATAAGTTTAAGCTGGAGAAAGAGGATCCGATTGATATCCTGACAGTGGATAATTCTGCCGTCCGGAAATCTCAGATCAAAAGACTTCAAAAATTAAAAGCGGAGAGAAACAATGATGAGGTGAAGAAAGCGCTGGAAGCTATCACCGAATCTGTGAAAACCGGTAAGGGAAACTTGCTGGAGTTATCAGTTGACGCCGCCGGGAAAAGAGCCAGCCTTGGTGAAATTTCCGACGCTATCGAAAAAGTATCAGGAAGATATAAAGCCGTTGTAAGATCAATATCAGGAGTATATTCAGCCGAATCGATGAAAGATATAAATTTTATAAAAGCGAGGGAACTTGCCAGTGAATTTGCCAGGCTCGCAGGCCGCCAGCCGAGGATCATGGTTGCCAAAATGGGACAGGATGGTCACGACCGGGGGGCAAAAGTAGTTTCAACCGGTTATGCCGATATGGGCTTCGATGTTGATATCGGACCTTTGTTCCAGACTCCTGCAGAAGCAGCCAAACAAGCCGTTGAAAATGATGTTCACGTGCTGGGCGTGTCGAGTCTTGCTGCCGGACACAAAACCCTTATTCCCCAGGTAATTGAAGAGTTAAAAAAATGTGGCCGTGAGGATATTATGGTGGTTGCCGGGGGAGTAATTCCCGCACAGGATTATGACTTTCTATATAAGGCCGGAGTTGTTGCAATATTTGGCCCCGGGACTTCAGTGTCTGTGGCCGCAAGAAAGATCCTTGAAATTTTAATTGAAAGCATTAAAGAGTAATGTTTTTTATCCATTGCTATCGGCTTAAGTCTGTGGCAATGATAAAAATTATTGCATTACAAAATTACCAATACATCCAAAATTATGAAAACCTATGTATTCAGCCTGCTTATTATGGTTTTGATACAATCAACCGGATGCGCCCAGCAGGATATAAGACTTCTTGTCAGGGGAGATGATATCGGATCGTCTCATAATGCAAACCTTGCATGCATTGAATCTTACAAAAACGGCATTGAAAGATCAGTTGAGATCATGGTTCCCTGTTCCTGGTTTGAAGAAGCAGTTAAACTCCTGAATGAAAACCCCGGCCTGGATGTAGGAATACACCTTGTCCTTACCAGTGAATGGGATTATTACAAATGGAGACCATTGACATATGCCCCTTCTATTACTGATCCGGATGGTTACTTTTACCCTATGATCTGGCCCGGAAAAAATTATCCTGAAAACAAGACACTGGTACACAGTAATTATGATATTAATGAAGTCGAAAAGGAATTGCGAGCCCAGATAGAACTTGCAATCCGAAAAATTCCCCACATATCGCATCTTTCGGAACACATGGGATGGACCTCTGTTTCACCGGAAATGAAGTCTCTTTATGAAAAACTGGCCGTTGAATACCACCTTGAAACAGATTATTCATCTCTGAAACACCCCGGCCATTATGGCCAGGATGATTCTCCGAAAAGTGCAATTCAGGATTTTACAGATATGCTGAATAATCTCCAACCCGGTACCTATCTTTTCGTGGAACACCCGGGACTTAATACTTCCGAAGCTCAGGGAATTTTTCATGTTGGAAATGAAACTGTGGCAGGTGACAGGCAAACCGTTACTGATATTTTTACAAGTCCCGAAGTAAAAAAG
>CAYGFI010000143.1:0-2683 GCA_964349045.1 uncultured Chitinophaga sp. | reverse complement strand
GGCAGGTGACAGGCAAACCGTTACTGATATTTTTACAAGTCCCGAAGTAAAAAAGACCATTTCTGACAAAAAAATTCAACTGATCAGTTATAAGGATATAAAGAAATAGTATTCCCCAATTAATTCTTGTGTTGCTAGCGAAAAAACATAAGCGTTTACTAACAAATTTAATATTAATTTAGTCAGTTGATTAACCAAATTAACATTAATTATGTCAGTGATAAAACGGATAATACAAAAAAAAATAGAAAATCGTTTACAGGCTGGTAAAGTAATAATCATTGCAGGGGCGAGACGTACAGGTAAAACTGTGTTAGTAAAAGAAATCATAAATAATACAAAAGTTCCAGGTGCATGGGTTAAAAACTATCCCCTGGCAAATTACCATATTATCAGCCGGGAAAACTATTTACCATTTATTTTAAAAAAAGATTTTCTTTAGATTCATTCCTTATTTTTACAAATACGGTTTCACCAGGAAACTTTTTATCTTTAGGGTTATTAAAATTAACGGATCCATTCTAAAAACTGACAAAATGAACTACTCAAAAAACTCCTTACTACTTATTCTTCTTTTAATAAGTTCAATTAATGCTCATTCCCAGGGTGACCCCAAGCTTACAGAAGTCTGGAGCCCTGTACCTGAAATTATTACTCCCGGAACTGGCACTGGCGCTCCTTCTGATGTCATTGTACTCTTTGATGGAAAAAATCTTGATCAGTGGGTGAATTCAGAGGGAGGACGAGCAGGATGGGAAGTTAAAGATGGAATTTTAACCGTTAAGCCGGGTGCGGGAATTATTAAAACAAAAAACCTTTTTTCTGACTGTCAGCTTCACATTGAATGGAGAGCTCCGGCCAAGGTTACCGGGGAAGGTCAGGGTCGGGGTAACAGCGGTATATTTTTACAGGGCCGTTATGAACTTCAGGTTCTCGATAGTTACAACAATATCACATACAGCAACGGACAGGCCGGCTCCATATACAAACAGGGAATTCCCCTTGTCAATGCCTCTCTTAAACCCGGAGAATGGCAAACGTATGATGTAATATATAAAGCGCCGCGTTTTAAGGAAGATGGCTCATTGGAATCTCCGGCATTTATCACCGTTCTGCATAATGGCGTTTTGATACAGAACCACTTTGAGATTAAAGGTTCTACAGAGTATATCGGCCAGCCTGAATACAAAAAGCACGCTTTAAAAGAAGCCATACTGTTGCAGGACCATGGCAATGATGTGTCTTACAGAAATATCTGGATCAGGGAACTTTAAATATTCTGTATGAAAAACTACGTAATTTGTTTGGTAACCTGCCTCCTGACAGCATCATTTTCACCGGCTCAGAGGCTTCCTTTGTTGAAAATCAGCGGGGATAAACACTATATTGTTACGGCTAACAATGAACCGTTCTTCTGGCTGGGGGGAACAGCCTGGGAAATGTTGCACAGGCTGAACAGGGAAGAAACTACAGTATATCTTCAGGACCGGGCATTAAAAGGTTTTACTGTTATCCAGACAGTTGTTCTGGCAGAACTTAATGGATTAAATGAGCCGAACGCCTATGGCGATTTACCGCTTTTCGACAACGACCCGGCAAAAATCAATGAAAAGTACTTCAGACATGTTGATTTTGCAATTCAAAAGGCGCAGGAACTGGGACTCTATGTGGGTTTGCTGCCAACCTGGGGAGATAAATTCAACAGAAAGTGGGGCACGGGTCCTGAAATATTTACACCGGAAAATGCAGAGATTTACGGGGAATTGATTGCAAAAAGATACCTGAAACAAACAAATATTATTTGGATACTTGGAGGTGACCGGGTTCCGGAAAACGAAACCCATTCTGAAATTGTTCGTGCCATGGCAAGAGGTATCCGAAAAGCTGACCACGTTCACCTGATTACCTATCATCCATGGGGAGGCAGAATTGCCAGCGAGGTATTTGACGAAAAATGGCTCGATATTGATATGTTTCAGACTACCCACGACAGGAGAGCCAAAGACTATGAATTTGTTGCTGCCGGCAGGAAACTATCTCCTGAACGACCCCTGATAAATGGAGAAGCACGGTATGAAAACATTCCCGACCGTCTTGATAATAAAATCCGATATGGATGGCTGGACGACTCAGATGTTCGTGTTTCAGCCTACTGGACAATGCTTTCAGGAGCCGCAGGATATACTTATGGGTGTAACGATATCTGGCAAATGTACAGCGCAGGGAAAAATCCTATTATCAGTGCACGCACTGACTGGTCCGCGGCTATTCATCTGCCCGGATCCACTCATGTGATGTATATGAAAAAATTACTTACTTCATTTCCCTGGCAGCAGATGATCAATGATCAGTCCCTGATAATAAATATAAACCCTGACGACTCGACCCATGTGGTTTGCTCAAGAGGAATTCAAAACGATTTTATATTTGCTTATACACCTTTTGGAAAACCTATTACATTGGATTTATCGATTTTGCAAGCTACTGATTTAACAGCTTTTTGGTTCAATCCCAGGTCAGGAAAATCTACAAAAATTGGAAATTTTACTAACGATGACAAGCCGGAATTCGAGCCATGGTCAACCGGGAGAGGAAGTGATTTTGTTCTTGTTATAATGGATAAAAATACCCCTTATAAATTACCAGAATAAATTAAATACAATATTCAGAATCTAACCTGAAC
>CAYGFI010000142.1:0-12522 GCA_964349045.1 uncultured Chitinophaga sp. | reverse complement strand
CGAAGCTTTCCGCGAGCGCTGAAGCTACTCTGCGGAGGCGCTAGCGGAGGCACTCTGGGGGAGATTTAGAGGGGCAGCGTCCTTAAAACCTCATTTATCATTAGCTGCATTAAAAAAATAAAAGGAGCCTGATGGATTACAGGTGTATCACCTCCCCATAAGCAGCAGCAGCAGCCTCCATTATAGCTTCCGACATGGTAGGATGCGGATGTATAGCTTTAATCAGTTCATGACCCGTAGTTTCAAGCTTCCTGGCAACAACCAGTTCAGCGATCAACTCGGTAACGTTAAACCCAATCAGGTGTGCTCCAAGCAGCTCTCCGTATTTCGCATCAAAAATAAGCTTTACAAATCCATCTTTGGCTCCGGCAGCACTTGCTTTTCCTGAAGCAGTATATGGAAATTTCCCGACTTTGATTTCATAACCTGCTTCTTTTGCAGCTTTTTCAGTCATTCCTACGGAGGCTACTTCAGGATTGGTGTATGTACAACCCGGGATGTTATTATAATCAACCGGATCAGGTGTTTTACCGGCAATTTTCTCAACACAGACAATACCTTCAGCAGAGGCAACATGAGCAAGCGCCGGCCCGTGAACGATATCACCAATGGCATAAACGCCTTTAATATTAGTACGATAAAAATCATCCACTTTGATTTTACCCTTTTCCATCTCTATACCCAGACTTTCTATCCCGAGATTTTCGATATTAGGAGCAATACCAATAGCGGATAATACTATTTCAGCTTCATGCTCTTCTTCACCTTTAGGGGTAACTATTTTTACTTTGCATAGTTTACCACTGGTATCAACTGATTTAACATTTGAACTTGTAAGAACCGTCATGCCGGCTTTTTTAAATGAGCGTTCCAGTTGTTTTGATACTTCCTCGTCTTCAATGGGAACTACATTGGGCAGAAACTCAACCAGGGTAACTTTTGTTCCCATGCTGTTGTAAAAACTGGCAAACTCACTACCAATAGCCCCTGAACCTACAACAATCATCGAAACAGGCTGTTTCGGCAAGGTCATTGCTTCGCGATATCCGATAATCTTTTTCCCATCCTGCTTAAGGTTTGGAAGTTCGCGAGAACGAGCCCCTGTAGCCAGGATGATATGAGTTGCTTCGTGTATTTCCGTTTTACTACCTGCCAATGTAACTTCAACCTTTCCGACTGAAACAAGCTTACCGGTTCCCGTGATAACCTCAACTTTATTCTTTTTAAGAAGGAACTGAACTCCTTTGCTCATCCCGTCTGCAACGCCCCTGCTGCGTGCAACAACAGCAGGAAAATCAGGTTTTACTGTTCCTTCAACTTTAATCCCGTATTCGTCTGAATGTTTGAAATAATCAAGCACCTGCGCCGATTTCAGGAGCGATTTGGTGGGAATACAACCCCAGTTCAGGCAAATCCCCCCAAGCGATTCACGCTCAACAACTCCCACTTTCAATCCAAGCTGGGAGGCTCGAATGGCAGCTACATATCCTCCCGGGCCGGTACCTATGATCAAAACGTCGTACTTCATAATTTATGGATTTGATTAATTTTAATTGATTTATGCTCAATGCTCAAAAATACCAATAATATGACAATTAAAAGAGAATATTGTTTAGAAATTATCTTCATTAAAAATTTAAAAAGTTTGAATTACTATCGAAATCAGGCATTAAAAAGGCTATTAAAGATTAATATGAGAATTATCATTAGTTTTGCGCATCCTTGGTGATTAAAGAAATAAATATGGGAAAATCAATTTCTAATGGCGCATCAAAAAGCCACGTTGCTCATGCTGTCCATTTAAAAAATCTAATTCACGAAAAAGAAACCCGGCTGTTTCACATAAAAAATCAGGATTGTGTATCCTATAAAAATAACATTCGTACCCTATTGATGCTGGAGCCCTTCTGGAGCAAGCCAAACAGTTGGTTGACCATTGCGGATTATAACGGACTCGAGGCGAATTTTTTGAGAAATAAATCACAGAAAGTTATGGCTTCCGATATCACGGATGTGTTTCTTAAAGAGTCAAAAGCTGAAGGACTAATTGATAATTTCCGTGAAATAAACGTGGAGCACATCGATTTTCCGGATGATAGCTTTGATTATATATCGTGCAGGGAAGCCTTTCATCATTTTCCCAGGGCTTACCTGGGCCTTTATGAAATGATAAGAGTTTCGAAAAAAGCAAGTATGATCATCGAACCTATAGATGTTTTAGCAAAGATGCCATTGTTGCTGCTGGTAAAAAACATACTCGATTGGTTTGATCCCTTGTTAATTAATAAATTATGGAAAAATCGGTTTTCCTTTGAAAAAGTTGGAAATTATGTTTTCAAAATTTCTGAAAGAGAGGTTGAAAAAATTGCAATGGGAATAGGTCTGCCCCTTATCGCTTTTAAAGGCATAAATATACTTCTGAATATTAAAGATGACGTTTTAGAGGTCCCTTTAAACCGTAAGATCTGGAAAAAACTTCAAACCAGACTATTTATACTGGATTCCCTGTGTCGTATTAAAATTATTCCTTACAATACAGTTTGCTGTGTAATCTTTAAAGAATACCCTGATGAAGAAACATTGAAGAAAATGAAAGATCAGGGATTTAAATTAATCCCTTTACCGGAAAATCCCTATTTAAAATAGCATGACATTCTCAAATAATTATATAAAAAAGGCCGCAACATTTTGTGCGGCCAGAATAAATATTACCGGACCCCGTTAATCAGGTGAAATGGCCTCAACAGGACATACATCAGCACAAGCTCCACAATCAGTGCAGAGTTCCGGGTCAATTTTATAAATTGTGCCCTCGGATATTGCTTCCACGGGACACTCATCAATACAAGTACCGCAAGCAGTACATTCTTTACTAATTACGTAAGCCATTTTAATTATCTTTTGTTTAACCAATCATTAGTTACTGCAAAGGTAAATTCTTAAACCGATTTGCAAAAGGTATTTCTTAATTTGTAGTATTATTTTGAATGATTTTAAATTGGAGGAAAAGAAATCCTGACGTTATGACATCGTAATGAAGTGATGAAATCCACATCAGCAAGAACATAAAATTAAATATCATACCAGGAAACCCGTCACGTCGTCACGTCGTTATGTCGTCACGTTATCACGATCATTCATCCAAAAATGAAACCGCCATAAAAGCCAGTAATCCCATACTCAGCTCAATAGCTTTCTCATTCACATTAAATGTTGAAGTATGTAATGCGGAACTTTGTTTTCCGGGATCACTGGTTCCCAAACGAAATAGTGTAGCAGGATATTTTTGTGCAAAATACGCGAAGTCTTCAGCCGTCATCCGGGTCTCAAGTTCATGAACGTGTTTTTCACCAAGATACTTTGCTGCGAAAGATCTGGCTTTTTGTGTTACGCCCGGATCATTGGTTAACACCGGGTAACCATGTCTAATTTCGACTTCAGCCTTCCCTCCCATTCCCGAAATAATCCCGGTGGTAATCTTTCGGATCAATTCGTGAGCGCGTTTTCTCCATTCTTCATTCATCGTGCGGAAAGTTCCCTCGATATTTACTGAATCCGGGATCACATTTACAGATCCGGCAGCCACAATTTTTCCAAAAGATAAAACTGTTGGAATGCCGGCTTTGGCATGGCGGCTAACTATTTGCTGCAGCGAAACAATCAGATGCGCAGACATTAAAACGGGATCAATAAGTTTATCCGGTAGCGCGGCATGTCCGCCCTTTCCTTTTACCGAAATATAAATTTCATCGCTCGATGCCATATATTGTCCCGACTTAAATCCAACATTACCCACTTCCATATCAGGGAAAACATGCTGTGCAATAATTATTTCAGGATCATTTGGGGAAAGAGCATTTTCTTTTAGCATCAGGCTGGCGCCTCCCGGAATTTTTTCTTCCCCGGGCTGAAAAACAAATTTAATTTTTCCGTTCCAGCTTCCCTTCAGATCCATGAGAATGCGTATCGCTCCCAAAAGTGAGGAAGTATGCACGTCGTGTCCGCAGGCATGCATCTTTCCGATATTTAAAGATTTATAAGGTACCTGATTCATTTCAATAACAGGAAGGGCGTCAATGTCGGCACGGAAAGCTATCGTCCGCCCGGGGTTTTTCCCCTCAAGGGTTGCTACAATTCCTGTTCCGGCTATACCGCTTTTATAAGGTACTCCCCATTGGTCAAGAATTCTGCATATAAAAGCAGATGTTTCATATTCTTCAAAAGAAAGCTCCGGGTGAGAGTGAATATGCCGGCGGATAGAAATTATTTCCGGAAAGATGACAGAAGCAATTTGCTTTATCTGATTTATTATTTCCATATTTTATTTGCCAAAAATAAATTTTAAACCCATCAGAACGGTTAAAACACCAAAGGTTTGCCGCAATAGTTTTCCCTCGATATGAATAGCCATTTTCGATCCAAAATAGGAGCCAAGGAGAAATGCAATCATCAGGATCACAGCAAATCTGATATTTACATATCCTGATTTATAATAGTTAAAAACTGCAAGTATTCCAATGGGAGCCAGCATCATGGCCAGGCTGGTCCCCTGGGCTTCATGCTGAGTCATCCCGGCTAAGAAAATCAAAGCCGGAACAATGACGATGCCTCCTCCGATTCCAAATGCTCCGCTGACAAAGCCTCCAAGGAGACCAACAGAAGCCATGATGATGATTTGTGTGGCAGACATATTGATCAGTATTAAAAATCAAGGTTCAATGATAAATAAAATATTCTGGGCAGAATCACCCTGTTTTCGATTCCCCAGGCCCAGTCAGCGCGGACAAAATATCCCAGGAGCTGACTTCTTAAACCAAAGCCATAGCCTGCAACAAAAGGCTCACGGTTTGAATCGATAATTACTGTAACAGGTCCATTTTCATAGGTTTCATTGTCGTAAGCATTTTTTCCTGACCAGGGATGCAGTCCTGACCAGGCGGTACCGAAATCAAAAAATCCTACTGTCTGAAAATTATTCCAGAAATTGGAACTTATAGGATGATTGGCAAAATAACGAATAACAGGCCATCGAATTTCTGAATTGATCAGGGCGAAATTATTGCCATTACGTATATTTTGGGTAAATCCTCTCATGTTGGTTGCCAGCGTCTGGTAAGCATAATTTTTCGTGTAATCAATGGGTACCGACTGATCGAATGTGGCAACCTTCCCGAAAAGATTCAGCCAGTTATCAACACTTCCCAGGTAATATATCAGAGGACTCCCTCCAAAGGAGGTACTGGTGGCAAAACGGTTTGCCCAGATCAGGGTTCTGTGAATTCTTATATAATGACGAAAATCGGCTCCTAATATATAAAGTCCTGATTTTGGACCATTGATTCTTTTATATGCTTCAGCAAAAATTTTAAACCTGGCGCCGGTATAAAGATTTTTACCCAGAGTTCGTGTATTATCGAAGATAAACTCACCCTTAAGGCCAATCCAGGGACGAAAGTCATCATTTTCGTTCAGGTTATTCAGATCGGTTGAAAGGTATACAATCCGGTCGTTCCGGCCAGAAACCGTACCTTTAAATGCAGCTACCTGGCTCAGAGGATATTTTACAGAATAAAATAGTTCATGAGTGAATATTTTGAGATAGGAGGTCTCTGTTGCCGTCTTAAACACTTGTCTGTGAAAAATAATTTGTTGATCAAACCTTTTCTTGAGGTTTTCGACTGATAAAAGGTATTCGTTGCTATCAAAGTCGGTAGCAAACCTCACTCCCCCGATAAGGCGGTAATCTTCGAAAAGATCAGTGGCCCCCACCTTAAACAACATATTGAATCCGGGATTATAATATACGGCGCCCCCGGTAAAAGTCTGGTATGACTCATTAAGAAAACTGAAATCCACTTTATTCACCAGATAATCCGGGTAGAAGGAAGTTTCATAGTCGATATACATTTTACGGGTTTCAACCGTGGTATCCATTGCCATGCTAAACCCGCTCTCACGGAATCTTTCATTATAAAGATTCAGTTTCTCCTTTTCAAATACATAATTGTTAATGTCGATAGCGGTGTAATCCAGCCGGAAAGTATCCTCCCCCGAGATAAAATTATTATCCACAACATCCCTAATCAGAATGGTCTTTTTCTTAATACTTTTAAGACTGTCCTGCTCCTGAACCTGTTTAAGGTATTTATCACGAAAAATTGAGTTTTTGATCTGAATATTATTGGAGGCCTGGGGATCTAAGCTGCCTGTATATAGATTATACCGGCTGTTATGGAAAAGGAGTTCAATATATTTTTTTTGAGAAGGAATATAATCATGTTCTTCGATATTCCTGCGGTAATTCGTAAGCGGATAACTGCGGCTGAAATATCTGTAATGAGTCGTTGTATCGATAAAACTGATTGTGCTGTCGTATTCTGCTGCATATCGGTTTACAATACCCGATTCGTCTGACAAATAAGAATATTGATTATTACCGAGAGCAAAAGGGGATTTGTAGTTGAAATAGTTACGTTCGCTTATTCTCCTTAATTCTCCCCCGCCTTTGGAATAATCGTAGGTAAATACTGAATAATAATCCGAAAGACTATTCTCAGCATTATCAGGTTTTTCAGGTTCCAGAGTATCGTAATTCCGGTTTGATGTAAAAATTATTCCGGTAGATTTATTGATAAACCGGGGATTAAAATCATCTGCCAGATCATTGGTAATCTGCTCATTGGTTGCAGAGACGATATTATGTATATAAATGTCTGTCTGGCCATTAACAACGCCCGAAATAACAAACCTCAACCCATCATCGGAGTATGCCAGGTCAAGTACTTTTTCATAAAGCATTAAAATTCTCTGGGATATTTCCTGATCCACGAGGTTATAATAATTCAACCGGAGAATTCCTTTTTCTTCTGTAACAAAGGCAAGAATTTTGCCGGAAGGATGCCAGGCCAGGACCGGATAAGAATAATCGGTAATCTGATCTATTTTATGCTCTTTTTTAAGAATCTTCCTTGCTTTTTTTGTTTCCGAATTGTATAGGAAGATTTTAAACTGTCCCAGTTCATTTGTAACAAAGGCGATATTTGCACCATCAGGGCTCATTTTCACCTGTTGATAGACCCTGGTTTTTTTTGTTCTTTTAAATAGTTTACCGTCAGCAGGCAAGTCACCCAGGTCTTCTGCCGGCTGGTACAAATCCATATAATACCCAAGCCATTCATAAGAAAGATCTTTTATAGGAAGGCCCAGTACATATAGAAATCCCGAATTGGCGCTTTTATTAATGCGGGTAAGGTAGAGAATATTGGGAATTACTGATTGCCCATAAGTATCAGCAATGTATTTCCAGAATGAGTGTCCGGCGATAACCGCGTCGGGACCCGACAACCGATTAAACTTTTCATATTTACCTGTAAGTATCCCGTCTTTAACCCGGTTATCGAGATCGAAATTCCAGGGTTCGGTGACATATGAAATAAGTCCTTTAAGATACCATTCGGGGATCTGAATCAGGGTAGAGTTCGTGAAATTATCCTTAAAATCATTTCCATAAAGCATTTCCTGAATAAGAGCTTCGGAAATAGTCTGGGTTAATTCCTTTTGAAGCTTCAGGTGATCTCCCTCGAAATAAACAAAAATTTTATTCTGTATAATTCGTGTTACCCCCCCGATATTGGAATTATCCTCCTCCACAAGACCCTGCCCTATATTGCTTTGCCTGTAATCGGACATTTTATTATAGGCGATAAAAATTAATCTTTTTTCGAAATTATAATCAAAGAAGCGTTCAATCCGTTCCAATTCCTTCTCAACATAGTCAGCCACATATAAAGAAAGCTCGGTCCCATCCTCGTAGGAATATACATCGTACCTCTCGAACCGGTAGAACTTCCAGTAAAAGGTATTGAACTGAACCCGGTTTTTTCCAAACTTCATCTGGTGGCCATTATAGAACTGAGCGCTCATAATCAGAGGCAGCATCAGGAATAACGGAAGAAGAAGGTATCTTGTTATTTTGCTTTCTGTCAACACTGTTTGATTAATTCGATGGGTTAAAGTTAACTATTCCTGAGATTTTATAATCAAAATCAGACTATGGATCAATAAACAATTTTATTCAATGAAGTGTTTTACCAATATTATGCGCGAAATTCATTATACGTATTTTGAAACATTTCCAAATCTATGACGGTATAAAGAATTTAAATTTTTAATTTTGTACGAATAACAATTTTGCACGGAATTTGATCGTTGATTCATGTAATTATCAAAAGATAAATAAAATGAAAAAGATTTTTCTACTTGTTTGTATAGTTTCGGGAGCATTTTCAATGGCAATTAATGCACAATCGAAAACGGCAGCAATTTCCTTTAATGAAATCAGCTTTAATTTCGGGAGCCTTCTGGAATCAGGGGGAGTTCAGACCCACAAATTTGAATTTACCAATACAGGGGGTGAGGCACTGATCATCCAGAATGTCTCAACTTCATGTGGTTGTACTACCCCTGAATGGACAAAACAACCCGTTTTACCTGGTCAGAAAGGATTTGTAAGTGCAGCTTATGATCCGAAAGGCCGCCCGGGTCCATTCGAGAAATACATAACCGTACAATCAAATGCAGAACCGGCATCTGTAAAGCTTACTATCAGTGGAAACGTTACACCAAAACCCATTACAATTGAGGATGAATACAGATTCGCTTTTGGGCCTATCCGTCTGAATATGAATCATCTGAGTTTCGGTACTGTTAATAAAGGAAAAAGTCAGGTGAAAGAAGTGGCCATGATAAACACTACCGATCAACCTCAGACAGTTAAACTGCAAAACGTACCGGTACATCTTGCTGTCAAAGCGATCCCTGAAACACTGGGGCCCAACCAGAAAGGAGTTATTGAAATAAGTTATAACTCAGCCACAAAAGATGACTGGGGATTTATGATCGACCGCATGGATATTTACATAAACGGGACAACCCAAAATGCTTATAAATTAATTGTCAGCGCCGACCTCCAGGAAGATTTTACAAATATTTCAGCCGCAGATAAAGCGAAAGCTGCTAAAATAAATTTCGCGCAAAGCACATTCGATTTTGGTAAAATAAAGCAGGGTGAATCCGTTTCTTTCGAGTATACTTTTACCAACACCGGTAAGTCTGACTTATTAATCAGGAAAGTTACGGCAGCCTGTGGTTGCACTGCAGTTATCACCTCTGCTAATATGATCCCTGCAGGAAAAACCGGTACGATTAAGACAACCTTTAATTCAGCAGGTAAGGTTGGTCAACAGAATAAAACAATTACAGTAATTACTAACGATCCGGAGAATCCAAAAGTTATTCTTTGGGTGAAAGGAGAAGTAACGGAATAAATTGAATGAATAAAGAAAAAGATCCTTACTCTGCTCTCAGTGTCACAAAAGGTGTTGAACAGCCCGATTCTGTTGACAAGGGAGCAGCTGAGAGGATCAGGACTGCCCGCCGGAAAAATCCCTCTGCAGAGATGTTTATCGAGGGAGTTCTTATGGGTAACCGTACGATACTAAGTCAGGCAATTACCCTGATTGAAAGTTCGCTTGATTCACATCAGAAGACAGCACAAAATATAATTGAAAAATGCCTGCCCTATGCCGGAAATTCTGTTCGAATTGGTATCACAGGTGTTCCGGGTGTCGGAAAAAGTACATTCATCGAATCTTTTGGAACCTACCTCACCTCCCTCGGTAAAAAACTTGCAGTACTTGCCATCGATCCCAGCAGTGAACGTTCAGGCGGTAGTATAATGGGTGATAAAACCCGTATGGAATTGCTTTCTTCAGATGCAAATGCATTTATTCGACCTTCACCGTCCGGCGGAACCCTGGGGGGTGTGGCAAGAAAAACCCGGGAATCAATTATTCTTTGTGAAGCGGCTGGTTTCGATACAATTTTTATTGAAACAGTTGGTGTCGGACAGTCAGAAACAGCGGTGCATTCCATGGTCGATTTTTTCCTCCTGCTTATGCTGGCAGGGGCCGGTGACGAATTGCAGGGTATAAAAAGGGGTATAATGGAAATGGCCGATATGATTGCCATTAATAAAGCCGATGGAAATAATATTGAAAAAGCGAATCTCGCCCGGAATGAGTACAATAATGCCCTTCACCTGTTTCCTCCGTCTCCCTCCGGATGGATTCCCACAGTACTTACCTGCAGCGCACAAAAGAATGAGGGAATTGCAGAAATCTGGGAAACAATTGAGCATTACATGAAACATTGCTCCGGGAATAATTACTTTACACAACGAAGAAACGAACAGTCGAAATACTGGATGTACGAAACCCTCAACGAGCAGCTTAAACGTCAGTTTTACAGCGATCCGGAAATTCAGAGGATGACATCGGATCTTGAAAAACAGGTTCTTGACAACCGCATAAGCTCTTTTGTGGCGGCAACTGAGTTGATACGTTACTTTAACCAAAAATTAAAATAATCCTTTATCATTAAGGTTATTGGACAGTACAACATAGAAACAATGTTAAATGCATTTATCCTAAACAATTATGAAAAAACTATTCTGATCATCAGCCTTTTTTTTGCTCTTAATTTCTTTACTCCTTCAGCAGAAGCACAGAGCAGTAAACCTTTAGCGGGTTTTGTAATTGCCGTTACCGCTGAAAATGCCGGGAAAGGCTGGATCTATATTTCGCAGAGGCAAAACGGGGTCATGTCCGATATAGACTCTTCTCATACAACAATATTTCCAATTCTCTTACTAGGTAAACAGGACGTTCTCGAAATGCTGGATTAGATCATACCCTAACGCCGATTACCATAATATCATCAATCTGGTGTGTCCCGTGCATCCAGTCATCCAGAGTTTTTTCAAGGATGAGTTTTTGCTCTGCAAGAGGTTTAAAATGAATATCCTGAAGGGTTTTTCTGAAGTTTTTTATCATTAGTTTTTTCCCTTTGGGTCCTCCAAACTGGTCGGGATAACCATCCGAGAAAGCATAAATCATATCTTCTTTTTTGATATCGATTTTATAATTGGTAAAGGAATTATCGGCCATGCGGTGAATTCCAATTGGCATTTTATCAGCTTTAAGCTCAATGAATTCCTCACCACGAAAGATAAACAGCGGGTTATTAGCGCCTGAGTATTCGAGGTTCATTTCCTTTTTATCTATGATATAAAGAGCCACATCCATTCCATCCTGGTTTTCTCCTTCACGACCTGTCTGGTGAAGAGAGATAATAACCTGTTTTCTTAACTCATTCAGCAGCTGGTTGGCTGCAATTTCAATATGTTTACTTACTATTTCATTCAGAAAGGCCACTCCCAGCATACTCATAAAGGCTCCGGGAACTCCGTGTCCCGTACAATCGGCAGCCATTATATAAATCTTTGGTCCCTTTTCTGTAATCCAGTAATAGTCACCGCTGACGATATCCCTTGGCCGGTAAATGATAAAATGCTCCGGTAACAGGTTTTCGATCATTTCAGCCGGAGGCAGAATGGCGTTCTGGATTCGGCTGGCATACTGGATACTGTCGGTAATCTCCTTCTTCTGTTCGGTTATCAGGGCATTCCTCTTGGCAAGCTCGAAATTAGCTTTCTTTTTCTGGCTATTCTGACGTATCAGCATGATTACAAAGACAATAACCACCAGAAAACCAAATAAGAAAGTATAAATTGCAAACCGTTGTTGTTTCAGACGTGATTCATTAATCACCTGGTCTTTTCTTAAAAGCTGATTTTCTTTTTCCTTGGCATCAGTTTCGTATTTGACCTGCATTTCTCCGATCAGTTTCTGACCTTCTGTTGTCATGATTGAGTCCTTCAAATCAGAGTATTTCATATAATTATCGAGGGCTAATTTATAATCACCCCTAAGAGCATAAACCTGGGAAAGATATTCGGCTATAGACTGCAAATACAATTTCATATTGATTTTCGTTGCCAGTTCTTGTGCCCTTTTAAAATAGTCTATTGCATTGTCGTATTGTCCTTTGTAACGGTATAACTGGCCAAGTGAAATGTATATAGCTGTTTGCTGCTCATCGTCCTGAATCTGGTCTGCCATGGCAAGCCATTCCTCAAAAAACTGCCTTGCTTTTTCATTATCCCCGATATACGAATATGTATTCCCAAGATTTACCAGACAGGTTCCTATCCCGCGAATATTATTAATTTGTTTTCTTATTTCGAGGGATTGATTATGATACCTGATAGCATTTTTAACTAAATCAAAATTTAAGCTCAGCTTTTTTATATTGATACTATCGCGGTAATAATTTCCATAAATACTTGTCAGCGTATCTATGAGCATATTATTATAAACGATTCCAATATTGGTCAAGGTATTTGCCACTTCCTTCTGATCTCCTAACTCTTGAACAATGTCAAGTGATTCCATATAAACCTGAAGAGCGCTTGGGAAATATTTCCACTGACCATAAATTACTCCCATATTATTTAAAGTAGAAGCTATTCCCTCTTTATAGTTAAGTTCTTTAAATATTTCATATGCTTCTTTATAATAAGCTACAGCCTTATCTAAATTCCCCAACTGAATATTCACACTG
>CAYGFI010000141.1:0-12662 GCA_964349045.1 uncultured Chitinophaga sp. | reverse complement strand
AAAATTACCCCGATTTTGTGCTTGTCTGGCCACTTTCGGGGTTTTTTCTTAAAGAAAATGATATCTAATCATTTGACAGTGAGATGTTTTCAGAACTTATGAACATCCCTATAACGACGTGATGGTTTCACGTTAATCACCTCGTCACGCCCGTCACGCCCGTCACGCCCGTCACGTCATCAAGCCCGTCACGCCCGTCACCTCCCCTAAAACGTCATCGTAAAACTCGTCTCAATATCAGGCTTCGATTGCGCGGTGATCGTGCCTCCGTGTAATTTTAGAATCTGCCGGGAGAGACTCAGTCCGATACCTGAACCGGATGGTTTGGTAGTAAAAAACGGGATAAAAACCTTATCGAGCACATCTCTCAATATACCTACCCCATTATCATAAACCTGGATAGTAGGCCGGCCTCTTTTATTAAGATAAGCGCGTAATTCAATACGCGCATCTTTTCTTCCCTCGAGAGCATGAATGGAATTTTTTATCAGGTTGATCAGAACCTGCTCAATAAGTTGTTCATCCATTGATATCTCAAGGCTGGTTGGTTCAATACTGGTGGAAAGTTGTATATTCTGTTCCACAAAATCTTTCTCCATAAGCCTTCCAATATTAGTAAATAACTCGGAAACCGGGGTGATTTTGAAATTGGGTTTTGGAATACGGGTCAGGTTGCGGTAGGTATTTACAAAATGAAGTAGTCCGTTGCTTCGTTTATTGATCGTTTGCAATGCCTGTTGTATTTCCAATACCGTCTCATGATTCATTACTGCATTTTCATCCCTTCCTTTACTAACATCTTTGAGCATGGTTTCAAGGGTTGAAGAGAGGCTTGCTATCGGAGTAATGGAGTTCATGATTTCGTGAGTAAGCACACGGATCAGCTTTTGCCAGGCTTCTGTTTCCTGCTCTTCAAGAACATTCTGTATATTTTTAATGGTAGCAAGGATAATTGATTTGTTCTTAATCTTAAATTCCGTTGCATTTATGGCCAGTTGAAGCAGGTCATCTTCATCCTGAACCTTTACCAGCTTATTTTCTCCGGGTTTAATATTCAGAAGGGTATGCACGAGGTCTTCACTCAGTGGGGCCAGGGAGCTGACATTTTTTACCGATCCGAGCTGAAAAAGCTTTTTAGCTGATTTGTTGATCATTTCAATATTTCCGTCATGCTGATATGCAATAATACTCACATCGATATTTTGCACGATACTCTGGAGGTAATGAAAATGTTCTTCTTTCTCTGACCTGACCTTCTGGAAATCGCCAATAACATCATTAAAAGCCCTGTTTAGCTCATTAAAGGATGATCCCATGCCTTCAATCTGAAAGGAGCGGGTAAACTCCGAAAATCGTATGGATTCAAGAAAGCTTGCAAGATCGCGATTTGTTTTATCCACATAACGATATAAAAAATAGATTTGCAGAGCAATCAGTAATAATAACAATGCAGGAGTAATGTGGGCTTCCCTGGCTAAAAAATAAAAAAACAGGAAAACCGTGAAGGCAAATAACCCTACCCTTATGATCAGGTTAAATCTGAAATTTTTATAAACCATGTTTTTCCATTCTTCGGTAAAGAGATGTGCGTGTGAGACCCAGATCCTTGGCGGCTTGTGATATGTTCCCCTGGTATTGTTTCAGGACTTTCTGGATGATTGTTTTTTCAATGTCATCGAGGTTATGACTACTCAGTTCCAGTTCATCTGATTTTTTCAAACTACTGCTCAGGATGAAATCTTCGGGGGAGAGCATATCTCCATCTGACATAATCACAGCTCTTTCAATAGCATGCTGCAGTTCTCTCACATTCCCGGGCCATTGATATTGTTGTAATTTCTTCAGAGAAGAAGAGAGAAGCCCTTTTATATTTTTCTTGTATTTCTTTGAATATATCTTTAAGAAATGATCTGCAAGCAGGAGTAAATCACCGCTTCTGTCGCGCAAAGGAGGAAGATGTATTTCAACCGTGTTAATCCTGTACAGCAGATCCTGCCTGAAACGGCCTTCATCCACATCCTTGTGTATGTCATTATTAGTCGCGCAGATCAGTCGTACATTAATGGTAATGGGCTTATTTGCTCCCACCCGGATCACTTCGCGTCTTTCGATAATTGTTAAAAGCTTTGTCTGCATTTGCGGCGTGAGATTACCTATCTCATCCAGAAAAAGAGTACCTCCTGATGCAATCTCGAACCGTCCCTGTTTCATCTGCCGGGCATCGGTGAAAGCGCCTTTTTCATGACCGAATAATTCCGATTCGAACAGGGTTTCGGCGATGGAACCTAAATCCACACTGATAAACACCTCGTCTCTCCGGTGGGAATTCCGGTAAAGGGCCCTGGCGACAAGTTCTTTACCTGTACCGTTTTCACCCAGGATCAGAACGTTCGCATCGGTACCAGCAACCTTCTTAATGGTGGTAAAAACCTGGTTCATCTCTTCCGAATTCCCTATAAAATCGGTGAAAGGCTGATCCAGTACAGCAGAGATCTGTCTTTGTTTTTGTCTTAGTCCTTCAGCTTCAATCTTTGATCGCCTGAGTTTCAGCGCTGAATTAATAGTGGCCAGGATCTTTTCATTCTGCCAGGGTTTGAGTACAAAATCAGTAGCGCCCTCTTTAATAGCTTTTACAGCCTTTTCCGCGTCACCATAAGCGGTAATAAAAACAACCACTGCATGCGGATCAATCGACAGGATTTTTCTCAGCCACTGGTAACCTTCCTGGCCGCTGATGGCATCTTTGGTGAAATTCATATCGAGGAGAATAACATCCCAATCTTCTTCAGCCATGACTCCCGGTATTTTTTCAGGATTGCTGAGGGTTTCAACTTTTTCAGCGCTGGATTTCAGCAATAGCCGGAGTGCGAATAATATATCTTCATTATCATCAACAATGAGAATTTTTCCTGACTTTAAATTCATTTTAATTATATTTGATGAACCTACTAAAACCAAAATTCAATATTACAAGTTTTTTTTTGATTGTCCGAATCCGAACAACAAATGTTACATAACCGAACACTTTATAAGGACGAATACTTTATATAAATAGGGTTAAAGATCATAAATTCAGGTAAATGTATTTTTTGGCATAATCTGTGTAAAAAATAGTGTTTAAATAAAGTGCTAATGGATGGAATGGATAAAAAAATTGAAAAGAAAAAGGGATTAAGCAGGAAATCTATATGGATATTGCTTGGCTCTTTAGTTTTTGTATTGGTTGTTTTTAACATTTTTTTTGGTGATAAATCCTCGAAACTGAATGTGGATACCGGTAAAATTACAATCGAAGACGTTAAAAAAGATATTTTTCAGGATTACATTGCTGTACAAGGAGTTGTTGAGCCAATTCAAACGATTTTCCTCGATGCGGTTGAAGGTGGAAGGGTGGAAGAAAAACTCAGGGAGGAAGGCAGTATGCTGAAAAAAGGAGAACCGATCATCCGTTTATCCAATAACAACCTGATTCTTGAAATATCCAACAACGAAGCTGCTGTTGCCAGGGCCGTAAGCGAACTCAGAACGGCGCGTCTGCTTATGGACCAGCAGATGCTGAATTCAAATATACAAATACTCGAATTGACCAAGCAGGTAAATAAGGAACGAAGGGCATATGAGAAAAACCAGATGCTTATAAAGGAAAATCATATTTCACAGGAAGACTTTCAGCAATCGAAAGAAGATTTTTTTACTTCAGAGAAATTGCTGGCGCTTTACATTGCAAACCACAGGAATGATTCCCTTTACCGTGGCGTGCAGGTTAGCACCCTTGAAGAATCGGTAGGACGTATGACGGTCAACATGGAACTTACCAGGAAGAGACTCGACAACCTGAATATCAAAGCACCGGTTGACGGAGAGCTGGCCAGTCTAAACCCGGAGATCGGTGAAGTGGTTAATTACGGCACCCGGGTTGGCACTATGAATATACTTGATTCATACAAACTCAAGGTTGAAATTGATGAACACTATATTGCCCGGATCGACAGGGGTTTATTGGGATCGTGCGACTTTTCAGGCAGAGCGTACCAGGCAAAACTTGTAAAAATGTACCCTGAAGTTCGAAATGGCCGCTTTGCAGTTGATATGGTTTTTACCGCCGAAGTTCCTGCTCAAATCAGAATCGGGCAAACCTCGCGCATAAAACTCGAACTGGGAGAATCTCAGTCAGCTATTCTGCTCTCAAAGGGGGGATTTTATCAAAGTACCGGTGGTCAATGGGTCTATGTGCTTGACCCATCCGGGGAATTTGCTGTTAAAAGGACTATCTCAATTGGACGGCAGAATCCGAGGTTTTATGAAGTCCTCGATGGATTGCAGGAGGGTGAAAAGGTAATTATCAGCAGTTATGATAACTTTGGGAATGTTGACAAACTGATCTTAAAGAAACATTGATACCAGAATAGAAATCCAAATACTCTTAAACCATGATTAAAACAGTTGAACTTACAAAGATCTTTAAAACTGACGAGGTCGAAACAACAGCGCTTAACAAGGTTAGCCTGGAAATTACCAATGGAGAATTCGTAGCCATAATGGGCCCTTCAGGATGCGGGAAATCTACATTACTAAACATCCTGGGCCTTCTCGACAATCCTTCAGGTGGACAGTTTTATTTTAATAATACAGAGATATCAGGTTATTCCGAAAGAGGGAGAACAAACCTTCGGAAATCTAATATCGGATTTGTTTTCCAGAGTTTTAACCTGATAGATGAGTTAAATGTTTTCGAAAATGTTGAACTCCCATTATTGTATCAGAAAGTGTCATCTTCCGACAGAAAAAAAAGAGTGGAAGAAGTACTTGACAGGATGAAAATTTCTCACAGGAAAAAACATTTTCCTCAACAGTTAAGCGGAGGACAGCAGCAGCGTGTAGCCATTGCCAGGGCGGTTGTTTCCAAACCAATGCTGATCCTTGCGGATGAACCTACCGGTAACCTCGACTCTGCAAACGGAGAGGAAGTGATGAATCTGCTTTCTGAATTGAATCAGGAAGGAACCACTATTATTATGGTGACCCACTCTCCAAGCGATGCTGACAAAGCGCACAGAATTGTACAATTATTTGATGGGCATATAGTTACGGAAAATATTAAGCAGAAAGTATAGTTTTTTGGTTTTTGTTACTATTTTTTTGTTTGTTGAACACATTCAGGTGTTAAGGTATTTAGCTATCAGATATTCAGGATTGGAATAGACATATTTATAAAAAGTACGGAACTTAACCCTAAACCCCTAAATCCCTCAAAAAATGAAAGATCTATGCGTACCCATACCCGGTTTTGGCGATAGTGAACATGCTGAAATTATCCTGAGTTTAGGAGAGAAAAAACAGACAATCAATTACAAGGTAGAATCCTTCCCTTGGGATAGTGATGAGGATCTTCTTTACAAAAATGACGAGATTTCCATATCTCTCTTACGAATTGAAAGACTCAAAAAGGCGATCAGGGAATATGATAATGCCTGGGAATTGATACAGATTCTTACGCCGGCGGAGAATGCCAGAAATATTCAGGTGCTTTACAGGAAAAAGAAGTTGTGAAAGATGGCGTTATCCAGGTTATCATTGCACCAAATTTATTCAGATGAAGAAAAATATTTGTGTTTTCCTTTTATTAATTGAGAGTTTTTCCTTCGCCACCGCCCAGGAATCCTCACCCTGGAGCCTTGAAAAATGTATTGATTTTGCCCTGGAAAATAACATCCAGGTTAAAAGAAAGGCTCTACAGGCTGACCTTGCAGAAATGAGTTATTCACAGTCGTACTTTAATTTTACTCCCAATCTGAATGCTGGTGTGGAACACTCATTAAGTACCGGCCGGGCCCTGAATACAGAACTTTACCTCTGGGAAAACAAGCAACAAACCTTTGGCTCCATGGGAGTAAGAAGTGAAATTACTTTGTTCAACGGTTTGCAGAATATTAATACGGTTGAAGAACGCAGATATTCTTTTCTCAGCAGCAAGGAAGATCTGCAAAAAGCCAAAAATGATATAACCCTGCAAATCATGAATTATTACCTGCAGGTCCTGTTTGATGAGGAAATACTGGAGGTCTCAAAAAGTCAGTATGAAGTAACCTTATTACAGGTTGAAAAAACGAAAAGACTGGTTGAGGTTGGAAATGTTGCAATGGGTCAGCTATATGAAATCCAGGCTCAGGCAGCAACAGAAAAACTAAATTATACCGTGAACAGGAACAGGCTTCAATTGTCAGTGCTGGATCTTATTCAGTTGCTTGATATGGATTCAGTTGGAAACTTCGCCGTTGTACATCCCGAAAATCTATCTGTTGAAAACACACTAATGCCTGCATCCTTTAATGAAGTGATATCAATCGCGCTGACTAATATGCCCGAAATCAGGAGCGCTGAATACCGGGTAAAAAGTTCGGAGAAAAATCTTTCCATTCAGAAAGGTGGCAGAAGTCCTGAGGTATATCTTAACGGTGTTTATTATTCAAGGTATCAGAATGGCTCCTTTAATCCCAATGATTCGACTTTTACATATCCTCTGACCGATCAGCTGAAGGATAAGCAGTACAGCCAGATTACCTTAGGAATGAGTATACCGGTGTTTAACCGGTATCAGACTCAGACCTCCATTGGTAAAGCCAGGATTTCCCTGGCCGACTCGAAATTCCAGTTGGCGCAACATAAACAGGTTTTATACAAAAACATTCAGCAGGCACATACCGATGCTCTGGGAGCACATGAGAAATACCAGTCTGCACTTGAAGCCGTAAAATCTAACGAAGAGGCGTTCAATTACTCCCGTCAGAAATACGAGGTGGGACTGGTTAATGCTGTGGATTTCAGTATAGCAAAAAACAATTATTCAAAAGCCCGTTCCGAGCTGGCACAAGCGAAGTATGAGTATATTTTTAAGGTGAAGATCCTGGATTTTTATACCGGCAAACCGATTGAATTATGAGTTAAGCTTGCTATAGCTAATCTAATAATTCAAAATTAATATACCCTCACTCCCCCCAACCAGGTTTGCTCAACCCGGATCCCTGGGATCCCAGCCTCTGGTTCAATCATAATATCTTTATCACAAACTACAAAATCAGCAAATTTTCCGGGTTCCAGGCTGCCTTTTTCATCTTCTTCGAATGCGGCTTTTGCGGCCCAGATTGTCATGCCACGCAATGCTTCTTCGCGACTAAGGGCTTCTTCAATAAGGAATCCTTCAGCCGGCATCATTTGTTGGTCTTTTCGCGCACAGGCAGCAAAAAAACCAAAAACAGGATTGATATTTTCAACGGGGAAGTCGCTGCCATTGGCAATCCAGCCATTCTGTCCAAGCAGGCTCTTGTAAGCATAGGTTCCGGTCATTCTTTCTTTTCCAAGTCTCTCTCCGGCCCAGTACATATCGGATGTTGCATGGGTGGGCTGAATCGAAGGAATAATATTGTATTTCCCAAACATGTCGATGTCGGTGGCGGCAATAACCTGGGCATGCTCAATTCTCCAACGCTTATCGTTTCGGGTCCTGAGAATTTCAGAATAAATTTTCAATACTTCGTGGTTTGCCCCGTCGCCAATACAATGTGTATTTACCTGGTACCCGGATGAATCGGCTAAAACGGCCATTTTTCTTATATTTTCGGGGGATGTAAGCCATAAGCCCGAATTGCCGGGATCGTCGGAATATGGCTTCAGCATTTTCGCACCCCTGGATCCAAGAGCCCCGTCGGCATATAATTTCAGGGAACGGATATTTAAAGTTTCAGTCTTGTAAATTCCTTTCCTCATAAAGGAATCAATGTTTTCAGTTGAAGGGGAAAGCATAGCATATATACGCATTTTAAGCCTGCCTTCAGAGTTTAAGGATTTAATGATATCGATCACGTCTTTATCCAGGCCTGCATCCTGCACAGATGTTAATCCGACGGCAAAGCAGTTTTCCTGTGATGTTAAGAGTGCATCTGCTATCTCTTCTGCTGTTGGTGGAGGAATGAAGTTCCGGACTTTTTCAACAGCCATATCAATTAACAACCCGGTTAACTTACCGTTTTTATATTGAAAACTGCCTCCTTCAACCCTCGTTTTAGATGTTATACCGGCCATGTCAAGCGCTTTCTGGTTTGCCAGGGCTGCATGTCCGTCAACGCGAACAAGTAAGACAGGAATGTCAGGAAAGATTTTATCTAATTCTGACTTATCCGGAAATTCCTTTTCCGGCCAGTCGTTCTGATCCCAGCCACGGCCAAGAATCCATGAGCTCTTTTGATTACCGGCATGCTGAGCGACTTTTTGCAATACTTCTTCAAATGATTCGGTTCCTTTAAGATCTGCCTCGATGAAACCGGCGCCATAACCATAAAAATGACAATGAGCATCAATAAATCCCGGGTAAACGATTTTCCCCTTCAGGTCAGAAATTGAATCGGATTTGTATTTCTTAAGAATTTCTTTTGAGGTTCCGGTAGCCAGTATCTTACCATTCTTAACGGCAAAAGCTTCAACGGTGGAAAATGCGGCATCAACAGTATAAACTTTTGCATTTGTAATGATTAGGTCAGCTTCCATCCCGGGATTACAATTGGTGAGTAACAGGGTCAGGGCAAAGATAGGCGCGATGTGAAAAGATTTCATGAAATAAACTTTGTAATAAGTATAATAATGAAAATTTGATCCATATCGTGAACTGTTCCCGGCAGGGATCAAAATTAGAAAGAAAAAATTATTCAATAATAAGCATTAATATTTCAATCCGAATTTCCTTGTAAATCCAACCACCGGGAAGGTTATGAATTTGCTTCCGCTTTCGGCTGAAGTGTACCAGTTATCACCTGTATATTGTACAGGGATGTCATCACCAGACCTGTAAAGATAGGTTAAGCCCAGTTGCCAGCTTATTACATCTCTTGTTCTGTTGATAAAACGAAAGCCGGTCATACCGTAAATAAAGAATACATTTTGCTTGAAATCAACGGTAATCGGGTTGAAAGAACTGTTATCAGCAGTTTGTTTTGTTTTGACCTGGGAAGAATAGTTTTCCGTGATGAAAAAAATGTGATCGGACACTTTTCCGAGTGCAGAGAAATTAAAAACAGGGGCATTTGTCGTAAGTGTCAGATCACCTTCCTGCGTATAAAGGTATCCTCCGCCGACCGTGACATTATTCCTGTAATCGCCCCGGGTATAGGTGCCATATAAAAGATTCCCAAAAAAGTCGCTGTTCCAGGTCCCTAAAATCAGCATATCCCCCAGGGCAAAATTAGATTTTTCATTGTAAGGGATTGTAATTTTTGGAGTCACATAAAAAGGGAATCCAATGATTGTAGTTCCCATACCCAGTGAGAATTGATCACTTATCCCGTATTGGAGGTCGTGTAAGAAAAAATAAAGCGAATTATAATAAAGTTCTCCCTCTTCGAGGTTGTATGATGACGGGGCGAAAAAATACCGCGACCGGTGTTGTCCGGGATCAATTTGATGTACCGGAGTCTCCGCAGATTCCGGCGATGTAGCAGGGGTAGTGCCTGTTTTATCTCCCTGAGGAATATCTTTGTAAGGATTGTTTATTATTTCTGAAATAGCAAAATACATCAGCATGGCTTTATCGGCATCTGCTGCTGTGATGATTTTTACCCCAAGGTTCTTTGTTCCGGCAGTTTTTTCGTTGCAATCTTTTATTGTTAAAAAAAGCTCATCATTTTGAATATAAGTTGTTGCAAACCAAAATTCACATTTTTTTTTGAAGTCGACATTATAGGTAAATTCAATATTATCGGCCTCCAGCCTGGTTTTGAGGAGAGATTCAACCTCTTCAGAAAGAAATCTTGCCTTGTCATCGAAAGTCAATTTAGTCTGTGCAAAAAGTGAAACAGTTGCTGCAAACTGCACTGCTAAGCTTAAAACAATTAGACTTTTCATTTAATTTGGTTTTAGTAAAGAGAAAGCAAGCTAAATCAAAAAAGTCATTCATTCAAAACTTTTTTGACGATTACACAATTTGATATTTTGAATGATAGTATTGTAAATCTATGGCAATATTACAGCTTGCTTATTCGTTAATTAAAAATATTACTGTTTGGAAAAATTATTCTAATTTTATCCCGCTTAATCATTTCGATGCGAACCGTTAAATTCCTGCTTCTCGTCCCACTGCTTCTCTATATATTTGCCTGCCAGAGGGAAGGATTTATTACCGATTCCAATGCAAAGATTTCCTTTTCGGTTGATACGGTTTATTTTGATACCGTTTTCACCCGGCTAAGCACGGTTACCCGGCGCTTCACTGTTAAAAATCCCCATAAAGAATATATTAAAATCTCATCTGTCAACCTGGCCGGAGGGAACTCTTCGGTTTACCGCATCAACTTCGACGGGATACCGGGGACTGAATTCAAAGACATAGAAATTGCCCCGAAAGACAGCCTTTTCATCTTTGTTCAGGCGACCCTTGATCCCAATAACAGCCAGGGTATTCTTCTTCAGCATGATTCAATTGTTTTTATTACCAACCATAACGTTCAGGATATCGATCTTGTTGCATGGGGGCAGGATGTTCATATCCTGCGGGATACCATCTTTAATACCCAGACCTGGACCAATGAAAAACCTTATCTCATTCTTGGTTATGCTGCCCTCGATTCGGCGCAGGTGCTTACCATCGAAGAAGGTACAAAAGTGTATTTCCACCGCGATTCATACCTGTTGATTGCAGGAAGCCTTCGGGTTAACGGCACTAAAGAAAATCCGGTAAGTTTCAGTGGTGATCGCCTGGAAAAGTTATATGATGATATTCCGGGACAATGGACCGGGATCATTTTTTATCCCTGGAGTAATAACAATTTTATCAATTACGCGGAAATTAAAGGGGGATTGGTGGGAATTGTGCTTCAGTCTACTTTCGATGATCATATTGAGGTAGATCTTACTGTACAGAACAGTAAAATTCAACATATAAGCTCCTATGGTATCAGGGCAGCCTATTCCAAAATCTCGGGTTTTAACAATCTAATTACTAATTGTGGTATCAGTGCAATTACACTCGAGGGTGGAGGTAATTATGCGTTCTATCAAACTACTATAGCAAACTGGTTTCGATATAATTCACGAAATACACCATCTGTCATTTTTACCAATTACGCGATTCTTACAGATGAAGAAGGGAATAAAATTATGGAAGTACGTGATCTGGAGCAGTCATTGTTTGGAAATTGCATTGTTTACGGCAGTAACCAGACAGAGATTGCCTGGAGCGGGGATGAAAACGGGTTAATGAATTTTGCATTTGAAAATTGTCTTATAAAACTCGATACAACAGAGATATCGGCTCCGGATATGACACATTTCATACATTGTATTAATTATAAGGATCCCTTGTTTCTGAATATCGATGAATACGATTTTCATTTCGATACACTTAAAGTTTCCCCGGCCCGCGATATGGGTAAAATTGAGATTGGAGAAATATATCCTATTGATTTAGATGGAGTTCCAAGACTGGTTCCCGATGGCGACGGACTGCCGGATGCCGGGGCATATGAATTTTTTAAACCTGAGTAGCTGAGATTTCCGGTTTCATCACATTAAGGGATAAACCAATCCAGTGAAAAAAATCTTATTCCTGTTTTTAATTGCCCTTGTTTCATGGCATTGCATTCGTCTGCCTGAGTCAGATACTCAAAATGCTCAATATCCAATTGCATGCCGGATTCTGTTCTGGAATGCTGAGAATCTATTCGATTGTTACAAAGACAGCCTTACTGATGACACGGAGTTCCTTCCCTATGGAATGCGCGGCTGGAATTCTGCCAGGTATAAACAGAAAATCAACAAAATGTACAAGGTTTTTATTGCAGCAGGGGAGTGGGAACCTCCTGACCTCATTGGCTTATGCGAAATCGAGAACAAAAATGTACTTTTTGATCTGCTTCGGGATACTCCTTTCTCATATTATAACTACCGGTTTGTGCATTATGATTCGCCCGACCGGCGGGGGATTGATGTGGCTCTGCTTTACAATCCCGAAAAGATATCCATTATTGATGAAAGGGCTATACCTGTGACATTTACAGCTTCACCTGATTCAAGGAGTAGAGACATTCTGCATGTACGCGTTAAAATTCAAACCGGTGATACACTCTCGTTATATGTGACCCATTGGCCTTCGAAATATGGTGGAGCAGGGTTTACTACTGATCTGAGAGAAAATGTTGCCGAAATCCTGTTTACAAGTATTTTGGAAATAAGTAACTCAGATCCAACCGAAAAAATCGTTGTAATGGGTGATTTTAATGATCCGCCTGAGAGTGACGCTCTGAATACATTAACCAGGAGCAGGGATCAGGATGGAATTAATGGTCCAGCTCTTATAAACCTGGCCATGAACTACAAGGGTACGATACCCGGCAGCTATAAATTCGAAGGCGCATGGCAGATGATTGACCAGGTTTTGGTTAGCTCCAATCTTGTTTCGGGGGAGGGGAGATTATTTGTAAATCAAGAGAGTTATCGTGTTTTTTCAGCTGATTTTCTATTGGAAAAGGATGAAAGATACGGCGGGATGAAGCCCAACCGAACCTTTTTGGGTTTTGTTTATCATGGGGGGTATAGCGATCATCTGCCGGTGATACTGGATTTGTTTGGAAAGCGATGAAATTACCAGAAGACACACCCCCGGCCCCTCTCAAGAGGGG
>CAYGFI010000140.1:3117-12936 GCA_964349045.1 uncultured Chitinophaga sp. | reverse complement strand
ACTATAAATTTTGCCTATTCCCAAAATGATTTAAAGAAGCTTACATTTGAATTTGATAGCTTGACAAGAGTAAAATCAAACTATGAGAATCAAATAAATTCCCTTAAAAAGGAACAAAATGATATTGAGATTCAAATTAAAAACAAGGGATTATTGATTGACCGTTTAATTCTTGACAATAACTCTGCAAACGGAACCCTTTATTCAAGCAGAACTTCTGTTGAGCTAATTGAAAATCCCTATCCAACAAGTCCGGTTATTGCAAATATTCCTGCTAATGACAAATACTTTCTTTTTTATTTTTTTTATGATAATTATGCACTTGTTAATTATAAAGGGAAAATTGGCTACATAACTTTTTATTCAGTATCTGATGACTTGAAGTATTATTTTGAATTGAGTAAAACAAGAACTGCATTGGAACAGATTGCTTTTTTTGAAAAAAATAATTTAGTAATTCCTGACACACTTTATACATCAAAAAGTACTGATATATTGCAAATTCCCAAAAAACCATCAAAAGTATTATTGACTGTTGATATTTATACCCCTTTAATTGTCTATTATAAAAGTACAACGTATTCATTAGTTAAACTTGATAGCACTATTGGATATACCTTTTTTACAGATTACCTATTGACTAATGATGAACTACAAGTAAGGAAGAATATTGAAATTGAAAAGCAGAGAATGGCTGAAGCATTAAAGCAGGAAGGTGCTAAAAATGAAGAGTTAGCAAAACAATACACAGAGAAAAAAAGACTAGAATTAATTAAAAGTTATGGTGCTGAAAAAGGGAAGAAAATTTTTGAAGGCTATATGTGGATCGGAATGACAAAAGAAATGCTAATTGATTCTTGGGGGAGTCCAACAAATATAAATCGAACAGTTGGCAGTTGGGGAGTGCATGAGCAATGGGTTTATTCATCTGGCACATATGTTTATTTGGAAAATGATATTGTAACTTCCTGGCAAGATTAATGATCAATTATTATCAGAAAGCATATTGAAATCAATTAAATGAAAATAATCAAAGTCACTCAAATCTCAGATATATCCCAAGGTGAATCATTAAAAAAAATTTGAGAAAAGGATAGGATGGTAAGTTATCATTACACTAAAAAAGTGCCTCAAGATCAACTGAAAGAGTATGTTGAAACCCGGATTAAAAAAAAAGAAATCCACTAAGATTGTAAATGAAAAAAGGTTAATAAACCTAAATCCTCGAAATCATGAATAAGCCTGCCATTATAATAACCCGAACAAAGCCACCTGTAAAATCTTATCAAGAAGTTAAAAACAGTATGCAAAATAGTTTGTATTTACCAGGTAAAGTCGCCCACTCCGCGTGTCGCCGAAGCTTCAGCGGAGGCACTCCGCGTTTCGCCGAAGCTTTCCTTGAGCGCTGAAGCTACTGTGCGGAGGCGCTCTGGGGGAGATTCAGAGGGGCAAAAATGTGAGCGCTTTCAATGCGTAAGTTTTCATAAATATTATACGCTTTTTTAGAAAGCTCCTTTTATTGCTTAATAAATTTCTTCATAAACTCACCCTTTTCTGTTTTCCCCCTGATAATATACACACCATATTTCAGATCCTGAACGGGTATGCTAAGCCTCTTCTGATCCGGTTCAAGTATGGTAACAATTCTACCGGATATATCAAGAATTTCCAGTTTCCCGATATTATACATGCAGTCAATAAACAGGATTTCGGTGACAGGATTCGGATAAATATCAACCATGTTATTGATATTTTCAGGCCGGATATCTGTTGTTGCGGTTAATTTGAATAATACAGACTGGTAAACCTGTCGCGTAATGCTATTCTGTACGAATACAACCAGGTTTGAACCAATAAATTCCGGATTACTACCCAGGTTAACCGGGATCGATTCACTAATCGTCTGTCCGGAGGTAAATCCTGCTGTCGGTATTGAAATTCCTCCCGCATCAGGAAGGAACTTTCTCAGGACATTGTAGTAATATACCCCTCCAACTTCAACGCTATCCTTAACAATCGCTGCAAAAAGAATAAGATTTTCGCCAGCCAGATTTTTTTGCGCGGTTATTGATACCGTGGCAGTTGACTGGGTGACATTTAAATTAAGTGAAATATCAGGATCTTTAAGCGTTTCAACATCGTTTAATTTCTCGAATGTAGTTTTAGCAGTTGCACTGTTTAATGAAGATTGATTCGTGCCGTTTGAAAACACATTGGGCGTCTGGGAAACTCCATAGTAGAATACCCTTGATGAGGGACCCTCGGTGTAATCCTTGTAAAGTAAATCGCCTGAAGGATTACCGGTATGATAATGGATAGGCACCAGGTCCGCAGCCTTGGCTGCTTCATATGTTTTAAGGTATTCATTACCGGCAAGACTTGCGCTGACGTTTGTATTTGTGAAATATTCGGTTAAAACATTTTGCTGTCTATCACCTATCCAGACATCATCAAAGGCAAAACCGTCGACTTTGCTTACCCCACCGCCATCAGCCGCATAGGCTATTCTGAACCTGACGTTTGTACTGTTTTTTAAGGAGTCGAGATTGTGTCTTGCACTGTTCCATGTTGTCATGGGTTTCTCATTCCATCCATTGAATTGCTTATCACCTCCGGGTTGACTCTGAATATTTTCAGAATCAAACCAGCCGATTCCTTCACCCGTACTACCCAGGTTTTTCCAGGTTTCGCCGGCATCGGTTGAATACTGTAATACCGCCCCGTCTCTTTTAAACTCGGAAGAAGACCAGATATTTAATTTAATCATGGGTTTTTCAAGACCGGTAAGATTAAAGCAAGGACTGACCACCTGGGAATTCTCAACATCAGTTTTCTCGTTAATCTTCGTGTACCAGGCAAAATTTCCGGATGATGCCGTATTAATTATGGTTCCATCAGGAGTACCCAGGGTCCATCTTGAAACGTCAGAATCCGTTAAGCCGGTTGCCTGCCAGTTATATAAAGAATTACCTGATTCAAAATTCTGGTAATAGATTAAATAGGGCAGTTCCTGAAGCTTAATATAGGGTTGAATAACAATTTGTCTGGTAATGGAATCGCTGCATCCGTCATTAGTCATGATAATTAATTCAACATCATTAGGCCCGATTGCTGAAAATTTATTGGTTGCGGTTGCTGTTCCCGGGAAAAATGATTCGTTTAATTTCCATTTGTAATCCGAAATTATACCACCGCTAGATGTACTTGTAAATAGCACATCGTCACCTGAATTGCAGTCATTATTCCATTTAAAATCAGCGAGGGCAAAATTCCCAACGATAACATCCATTTGTTTTGTATTTGAGCACCCTTTATCTGAAGTCGCTGTCAATTCTAATCTTTTGGTCCCATTTGACTTAAACAGGTGAACAGGACTCTTAACTGTGTCTTCTTCACCCTCGATTTTCCATAGCCAGGTAATCGTGGAAGTATCCGGAGTACTTTTATTTATTAACTGAACGGGATTTATAATATCCGGACATGCAATGGGTACTTCGAAAGCAGCCGTTGGAACAGGATAAATATTTAAATCCAGTGAAGCAACAGAGGTACAATTATAGTTTGAAGTAAAAGTATATTTAATAATATGAGGGCCGGTAGTCTGCTGTGGTGGGAATAATTCATAGGTATTACCGAACGGGGAAGGATTGGCATCATAATCGAATCTGCCCTGACCTCCAAAACTATAACTTAACGGACTACCCGTAAAAGTAACCTTTGACAAATCCTTGCAGTAGTCAGTAATATCCGGATTTGACGTTATATTAACGGCTCCGATACTATCAACAAAAACAATTTTGTAAACAGAATAACCGGTACCATTTACATTGTAATCGAAGTAAACTGAATCTTTACCGCTGCCTACCCTGTCAATATAATACCTGGCCGAATTATTCCCGGTGGTTACCAGGGCATTCCTTGCACTTCCAAATGTACCGGTGTAAATGATATTGTTAATTTTCGGAGTACAGGTAATGCCAACAGAATTATTACTGAAACAATATACTGCTGAAAGATTGTCAATTGGAGCAGTAGCTTTATATATTATAGTCGTGTCAGTTACTTCATTGTAACAACTATTAGGATCTGTTCCGGAGTAAGTAACTTTAATAGGTATGTTAATTCTTGCCAATGATGAAAACAGCGTATCATTAAGAATTCCCTCTCCGCTAAAACTATAATTGCCCGCGGGAGAATTGCCAATTAAAGGAATAGTGTCCTGTTCAACGAGATTATAATTATCAAGCACATTGAAAGATAAAACAGGTAATGGAAGTATACTCAATGTATGACTTACTGTATCTGCAATACAACCATTATTTGATTTATAAATATAATTGAGAGTATAGGTACTGTCTGCTAATGCAGCGGACAATTTAAATAACGCGAAATGAGCATCGGGGGTAACCGTAAATACATCCGGCCCGAAAAATTTTCCAATATCACCTGTTCCAGGCACAATACTGATATCAGCTCGTTTATCAAGTTCAATACCATCTTTATCGTAACAATATACGCTATCCAGACCAATAATATGTATATTGGTTCTTATCTCTTCAATTGTAAAATTCTTTTCACTATAATAAGTCGTTACCTCATTTAGCGGGAGTTTCAAAGCGGTATATTTTACCATATAATTACCAGCCGGCAATTCTTTAGGGTTAAATATCAGCGTAGCGCCGTCAGGTTGTGACCATCCGGAAGTAACGGGAACAAAATTTATATCAACAACCTCAAAAACCTCGAAAAGTCCGGTATGCTGTGCAGGAACATTTCCTTTAATGGTTACCGGGTCGGCATCTGCACAGTACGCGGCTTTAAGTCCAAGAATAGTAACAGGTACGCTTGAAACAAAAACTTCACTTGTATCTTTACTAAAACAACCTGTATTACTATCTGTAAATGTATAAACAATAGATATGTCCTGATCCAGCAATTCTGCAGGTATATTATCCGGATAGAAGTAATACGCATCAATAGAGAATCCAACACCTTCCCCGCTAAATACTCCGCTTCTTTTATCTTCTTGAATGACATATTCTGAAAGTTTATCCGGAGGGGATTGAATGTTATAAGGCGAATTCGTATAATCAACAGTTATAACGGGAAGAGGGAAAACTGTTATTGTGGCATTCTCGAGTGCAGAGGTAACAGAATTACCGGTGGAATCCGTAAGATTTACCAGTGTAAATACTCCCCGGGATGCATTTATGCTGTATTTTAAAGTATCTAACAGGATGGGGCCAATTGTTTCAGAACCATTGCTGTAGGTTAATGTAAATGGTTTCCTGCCTGTAAACTGGAATGTAATGGGTACCTCAAGTCCAAAATAATCGCACTTCTGAGTGGTCCCGCTGATCCTGGCAGTCGGGTATTTAGTAAAAATACTTTTTTGAACAGCCACATAACTCGTGGTATCAGCATTACCGGCAAAATCAGATAAAATAACCTGTCCGGGCTGTAAGGGTGTATACCGCTCAATATCTCCCTCCTTAACAAGGTAAGTTGCAGTATAAACAGAACCATCAGCAGTTGTCCAGGCCAAAGGACTGTTATTAAAACTAAATGGTTTAATAATTAAATTTGTTTCAGGAATAACCGGAGTTAAAGTAAAAATGATACTATCACCAATAATTGCCATTCCCGGGGCTTCTGCATTGGATGTAAATGATGCGATCAGAGGAGTATGAGAATCAATTGAGATTGTCCCACCCAATGAATTAGCAGATGTTCTTGATGTTGTGAGTCCTGCAGGATCTTTTAATACAATATCAACCGGTAGACTTCCCGCTTCAGAAATTTCGTTATCCCCTTCCTCAACAAGATAATTAATAGTGTAGTTATTATTAGAATTGTTATTAAGTACCTGGGGTTTGTCATTCACCTCAACCGTAGTTCCCACGTAGGAAATATTATCGGATTGAATTAAAAGCTGGATAATATCTCCCACTTTGTAAATACCGGCAGTTAAAGTAACCGAACTTATCCCGGGATTTGAATCATCAAAAGTCACGACTGACCCGTCAGATGTAGTAAATCTTGTATTGGCAATATTACCTGCCATATCTTCGATATCAATAGTAAACGGAATGATCCCTTCATTTTCACCGAATGCTACAATTCTGGTTGCCAGCCAATTCACCGGTCCACCATAAATTGTATCAGGACTAAACCCGTTGATAGAAATGTTAGGTATTTCAACATCTTCAGCAGTATTAAACTTAAGAGAAACTGTATCGCCGGCAACTGCAAAAGCAGGATTGGTGTTGGTTGAATATATCGTAACAAGGTTGTACCCGGGTATAGTTTTATCGAACAGAACAAAGCTTGAATTGGTGGTAGTAGTCTTCTGCAATCCCGGATTTCCGGCCATATCCCTATAATCAATGGTAAAAGAAATATTCCCGACCGGATCGGTGGATGACATATAGCCGGTAGCTGACCAGTTATTAGCAGATATAGTATCAGCAATAGCTGCTTTTCCATTTATTTTAACAGTTACCCCTTCAATGGTTTCAGTTGACGTAAAGCTGACGGTAATTGCGCTTCCTATCCTGGCTCTATTCGTATTCATATGATCTGAAGCAATACTAACACTGCTTAAACCGGGCAAAGTCTTATCATACTCAACGGATGATCCGTCTGTTACAGCTATTACAGCCAAACCCACGTTCCCGGAAATATCAGTAAAATCAATTGTAAATGGAACCGTACCTTGCGTTTCAGTACCAACAGGTATATAGGTTGCTTTCCAGTTAAACCCCGCTATATTAGTAATGGTTGCTGCCTGGCCCAATATTGAAGACGTCACATTTTGAATGGATTCTGAAGATGTGAAGGTGACTGAAACAACTGAACCGGTTTTTGCTTTAGTATTATTCAAATAATTTGATGAAATGCTCACGATATTAAGAACCGGAAGTGACCTGTCAAATATTACACTTGAATTATCATTGGTAACGGAAACCGTATTCCCTATATTCTGGACAGTATCGATGAATGAAATCAGGAATGGAACTACACCTTCGGGATCTCCATTTTGCATAGTATAGGTTGCTGTCCAGATCGTTCCGGAACCATCACCATTGATTGTTGCTGCATTTCCTGCAATACTTGCTGTCACATTCTGCAATCCTTCAGATGAAATAAAACTCAAAGTTATCTGGTCACCGGGCTTTGCCAGATTATTACTGATATTATTTGAGGCAATATTCACCGATGTTAGTGTTGGCTTGGTTTTGTCAAAAACCACCCCGCCTGAATTTGTTGTGGAAGTAACCTCCGTTCCGGTATTACCGGTTGAATCACGGAAAGATATACTTAGTGATAATAAACCTTCGACATCAGAATTTTGCATGGTATAGGTTGCAGTCCAGGATTTTCCATCCGGACTGTTGTTTAATGCAGCAACTCGGCTTCCTATTAATGCGGAAACATTTCTGATCCCCTCATTTGAGTTAAATGACAAGGTAATGATATCTCCAACCTTAGCTTTACCAGGAACAGTATTTCCAGATACAATTTCAACCGTTGTTAAAGCAGGAACGGTCCTGTCGAATGTAACCTTTGAAGCGTTTGATGTAGCGTTAATACCGATACCACTGTTACCTGTTAAATCATCAAAAGTGATTAAAAAGGGAAGAATACCCTCCGTATCGGTTACCTGCATCTGATAACTTGCTGTCCATGAAGTCTGAGCAGAATTATTGGTCAGGTTAGCCCCCTGACCATCTATGTTAACTATTACATTTTGAAGCGCTTCCGTTGAAGTAAATGCAAGTGTAATAAAATTATCCGTCTTTGCTAAATCCGAAGTTGCATTGTCTGAATAGATTTGAACTGTTAATAAGCCCGGGACAAGGTTATCAATTGTTACCGATGAACCATTTGTGGTGGAAATTATCTGTACCCCGGGATTATTCGAAACATCAAGATAATCAATGGTGAAATTGATGATCCCATCCGGTTCAGTACCCGCGATAGTATATGTCGCGGACCATTCATTACCATTATTGGTGATTGTATCAGGAGAATTTCCTTCAATGAATAAGTTTGGAATTAAAATAGTCTCGGAAGATTTAAATTTCAATGTTACCTGATCACCTGTTTTAGCTCTTGCAGTATTGGCATTATCCGAAACAATCGCTATGGCGAACAATGAGGGTCCTGTTTTATCAAAAGTTACAGAACTTGCATCAGTTGACACGTTTACAGTTGCTCCGAAATTGCCTGTTGAATCGCGGAATGCTATATTAATACTTTGAAGCCCTTCATTATCCGAATTCAGCATAGTATAAGTGGCAGTCCAGATTTTGCCGGTAATATCATTACCAAGACTTGCTGTTTGTCCGCCTATCTGAGCGGTAACATCCCGTAAACCTTCTGATGACGTGAAATAAGTTGTCACAACATCACCGACTTTTGCTCTCTGATCATTTGCGTTATTTGAAGAAATACTAACCGTATTGAGTACGGGTGTTGTCCTGTCGAAATTCACAAGAGACCCATCAGTTGTTGAAGTCACTGCAGAACCTGAATTTCCTGTTAAATCTTTAAAAGCAATACTGATTGGTAAATTGCCCTCCATATCGCTGTTCAGCATCACATAAGTGCCGGACCAGGTTGTGCCTGCTCCATTTCCGATAACGGTTGCAATCTTGCCGTCTATAGTAACCGATACATTCTTTATCGCTTCGGATGAAGTAAAGGACAAAGTAACAATTTCACCGACTCTGGCCCTGGCATTATCTAATGTATTGTTTGACGCAATACTGACTCCTGTCAGAATGGGCACAATATTATCGATTATCACACTACTGCTATTGGTTGTTGCAATTGCCTGAACACCCGGGTTGTAGGCCAAATCGGTAAAGTCGATGGCAAACCCGATATTCCCTTCTGCTTCTGCTCCTGCAAGGGTGTATTTAGCTGTCCAGTTATTGCTGATATTCGTTACCGTTGTTGCAGCAATGGTATCATTAAAAAATACCGTGGGAGTAAAAATGGTTTCGGAGGAGGTAAATGTCAGTGTTATCTCATCTCCCGTTTTTGCTTTGGCCGTATTTGCATTATTTGAAACAATCCCTATATTGCTCAGAACCGGGATAGTGCGGTCGTACCTTACAGATGAACCATTGCTGGTAGTGGTAACAATGGATCCGATATTTCCCGTGGAATCCCGGAAATTGATGTTTATGCCCTGCACTCCCTCATTATCTGCGGGCCGCATGGTATAATAAGCTGCCCAGACTTTACCTGCCGTATCATACACCAATGAATCTGAACCATGCGCCCCTATTTCAGCGCTAACGCCGGTGATCCCTTCGGAAGAAGTGAAATTAATTGTTACCAGGCTGCCTGAAATGGCTCGTGTTGTGTCTGTGTTATTCGTGGAAACCATTACCGGGTTGAGTGTCGGTAAGGTCCTGTCGTATCTTACAAATGTTGAATTTGTTGTAGAAGTTACCGTTGTGCCAACATTTCCTGTTAAATCTTTGAAAGCTATACTTATTGGTAAATTGCCCTGGGTATCGGTGTTCAGCATCACATACGTTCCGGTCCAACCGGTACCTGCTCCATCTCCGATCACTGTGGCAGCTTTGCCACCAATAGTTACCGATACATTCTTTATCGCTTCGGATGAAGTAAAGGACAAAGTAACTATATCACCCACTTTGGCCCTGGCCGTATCTGTTGTATTGTTTGAGGCAATACTGACTCCTGTCAGAATGGGCACAATGTTATCGATCATCACACTACTGCTGTTGGTTGTTGCAATTGCCTGAACACCCGGGTTGTAGGCCAAATCGGTAAAGTCGA
>CAYGFI010000140.1:0-3017 GCA_964349045.1 uncultured Chitinophaga sp. | reverse complement strand
AATTAATTGTTACCAGGCTGCCTGAAATGGCTCGTGTTGTGTCTGTGTTATTTGTAGAAACCATTACCGGGCTGAGCGCCGGCAGGGTTTTGTCGAATTTAACTTTCGATCCGTTGGTAGTGGCTGTTATGGGAACACCCGAATTACCTGTTGAATCGGAGAAAGTAATGCTGATCAGAAGGTTCCCCTCCGAATCCGTTCCCTTCATAACATACACTCCGGTCCATCCTGTCCCCGATGGATCTGATGAAACGGCAGCAACCTGACCGCCAATAGTTGCTGAAACGCCCTTTAATCCTTCTGATGAAGTAAATGATAAGGAAACAATGTCTCCTACCTTTGCTCTTGTGGTATCGGTATTGTTTGAATAAAGGAATACATCAGATAAGGTCGGCAAGGTATTATCGATGGTTACTTTGCTTCCATTGGATGTAACTGATTCTTCGGTTCCGCTATTTCCAAAAATATCTTCATAATTAATTGTAAAATCGATAACTCCCTGCGGTTCTCCTCCGGTTAAAATATAGGTTGCTGTCCAGTTATTTCCTGAATTTGAAACGGATGCAGCAGAACCCTCAATTAAAACAACAACATTCTGAATGGCTTCAGAAGAAATGAAAGTAACAGTGATCTGGTTACCGGTTTTCGCTTTCGAGGGATCGGGATTATTGGACGAGATCAGGATATTATTCAGGGCAGGATTAGTTTTGTCATATATTACATTACTGCCTGAGGTTTTAGTAGTAACCTGGGTACCAGGGTTTCCCGAAATATCTGTAAAGTTAATTGTAAAGGGTACTATCCCTTCGGGATCAGCGAGAGTCATTTCATATTTTGCCACCCAGTTATTTCCATCGGTATTAATTAAAGCATCAGCCGGATTACCCGATATGGTTGCACTGACGTTTAGAATAGCTTCAATGGCTGTAAAGCTGACTGTAACCGTATCGCCTGTGCCGGCCTGTGCAGGATTGGCATTATTGGATGCAATGGTAACTGAAGTCAGGACTGGATTGGTTTTATCGAAGGTTACAGAAGTGGCCGGGGCCGTGGTTGCTGTAACCTGGGTACCGGTATTCCCTGCATAATCTTTAAAATCAATGGTAAATGTGCGTAAACCCGCAGTATCAGTACCGGACATAGTGTATCTGGCAGTCCAGTTAAAACCCGATGGGTTTGTAACTATTGTGCTTTTACCGTTGATTTTTGCAATAACATTTTCAATGTTTTCATCTGCCGTGAATGAAATTGTTACTTCATCGCCCACTTTTGCTCTTGTCGTATCAGCGTTGTCAGAGGAAATATATACTAATGGCAGTGTAGGTTTAACTTTGTCGAAGGTTACATTGCTTCCGCTGGTAATGGTTGTAACAGTACTTCCACTATTACCTGCTATATCCTTAAAGTCTATACTGAAAGTAACAGTCCCATCCGGACCGGCATTAGTCATGGTATAAGAGGCTGTCCAGCTATTGTTTGCTCCTGCAATATCTGCAGTAAACCCGTTAATTTGTACATCTCCACTGGTGAATACCAGGTTTTCAGACCCGTTAACGGACAGGGTAACGATACCTCCGGGCGCAACATATTCCGGGTGTGTGCCGTTTGATGCAATGGTTACGCCATTTAACACGGGAGGAGTTTTATCAAAAGTAACATTTGTTCCTCCAAAGTTACTCTGGTTGACCTGTGCCCCGGCATTGAGAGGCATATCATTAAAATCAATTGAAAATGGCAGAACTCCTTCAAGATCACTTAATTGCATGGTATAGGTTGCCGTCCAGTCCTTATTATTTAAGGTTACAGGAGTAACAGGATGAGTGGCAATGTAAACGGTGGGAGGAGGAATATTATCCAGTTCCCTTACAGATGAAAAGCTCAGGGTAACAATACTGCCAACCCTTGCCATATTGCTGGTTGTATGATCAGAAACAATTCCGACGGTTGAAAGTGTCGGGGGCGTTTTAAAGAAAATAACACTGCTCTCATTTGTCGTGGTGTCAACAGCAACTCCGGCATTTAATGCCAGATCATCAAATGATATACTAAAGGTAATAGTATCTTCCTCATCACCTGCAAGTATTGTATAGAGCGCCTGCCAGTTATCACCACCCGTATTGGTCACAGAATCGGCTCCAATCGCGTGGGTAGCAATAGTAACATTTGGTTTGTTGTTTAATGTTTCACTGCCGGTAAATGTCAATGTAATAAAATCTCCAACTTTTGCATAGGCGGGATTATTGGTGTTATCCGATTGAATTTGAACTGAAGTTAATGTAGGTAGAATAGCATCAACCCAAACACCGGTGGTCGCTCCTACATTGTTTAAGGTTAGGTAAGCATTATTTGTTGCTATATCTTTTATAATTCCACCATTTAATGTGATCAAGGTACCTACTGATATACCATCCAGATCAAGGTTCCCGGAGGTAACTGTATATCGGAATACCAATGCAGCAGAACCTGTACCACTTAAATAATTTGCCTGAACAATACCGCCTGTATTTAATGTAATCGTAAGATATGGTGTACCATCTGTTACATTAACAACTTCGCTCCAATTAACTGTAAAATCAAGATTCTCATTTTCAACATAATAATTGTTTACAGGTACAGAAACTGTTGAAATTATCGGACTGTTCGCGTCGATGCCTACCGTGTTGGCCGTGGTGTATGTCGTTTGTGTGCCCGTTACGTTACCCGCGGCATCCTCGAGCTGGATGCTAAAGGGGATGTTTCCCAATGTCCGGTCTACGTTTCCCTCCGATACCGTGTAGGTGAAGGTGTAACTGCCGCCTGTGTTGTCCGTGAAGTTCCCACTCACGTCTACCCCGTTGATCGTCGAACTAACTACCGTTAAGCCCGCTTCCGTACCTCCTGAAGTCAAAGAAAACGTGATCACATCTCCTACTTTGGCCGTGACCCCTGCTCCTGGTGAGGAGATTACAGCCGTGGAGATCGACGGACTGTTCGCGTCGATGCCTACCGTGTTGGCCGTGGTGTATGTCGTTTGTGTG
>CAYGFI010000139.1:0-13044 GCA_964349045.1 uncultured Chitinophaga sp. | reverse complement strand
TTAGCACAATTATATTTTAAGTTTAGAATTGAATAGATATCTTTGTATCATAATTACAATATGAAAAAGTTCCTCAGCCATATCAACAATATTGTTCTCGTCATCATCGTCATTTTGGTGGTGAAGACCTGAGAATGGTATGGATGAACTTTATAAAATTCAGCAAGCCATTCTCAGATAAAGAGAGTGGTTTTTTTATTTCAAAAAATTATTATGAAGAACAGGTTAAACAGTGATACAACTACCCAGGGCCGCAGGATGGCTGGTGCCAGAAGTTTATGGCGGGCTAACGGGATGAAAGAAGAACATTTCGGCAAACCCGTTATTGCTATTGCCAACTCTTTTACCCAGTTTGTTCCCGGACATACCCATCTACACGAAGTCGGACAGATGGTAAAAAAGATATTTGAAGCAAAAGGGTATTTTGCAGCTGAATTCAATACTATTGCCATCGACGATGGTATTGCCATGGGTCACGACGGGATGCTTTATTCCCTTCCCTCCCGTGATCTTATTGCCGATAGTATCGAATACATGTGCAATGGTCATAAGGTTGACGCGCTTTTCTGCATCAGTAATTGTGACAAGATTACCCCGGGAATGCTTATGGCTGCTATGCGTCTGAACATACCCACCATCTTTGTCTCAGGCGGACCTATGGAAGCGGGTACAACCGGGGGTAAATCCTATGATCTTGTGGATGCTATGGTTCTTGCAGCTGATGATAGTATCAGTGACAAAGAACTTTCAATTATCGAAAAAATTGCCTGTCCTACCTGTGGTTCCTGTTCAGGTATGTTTACAGCCAACTCTATGAATTGCCTGAATGAGGCCCTTGGAATGGCTCTCCCCGGGAACGGAACCATTCTTGCTACTCACAAATTCAGGCTCGGCCTGTTTGAACAAGCAGCAGAGGTACTTGTTACTAATGTCAATAAATATTATTTCGAGGGAGATAAAAGCGTACTTCCCAGGTCAATTGCCACAAAGGAAGCCTTTGAAAATGCAATGAGACTTGATGTTGCGATGGGAGGATCAACAAATACTGTATTGCATATTCTGGCAATTGCACATGAAGCGGGAGTTGACTTTACACTTAATGACATTGACCGGCTTTCAAAAACTACTCCTGTATTAAGTAAAGTTGCCCCGAGTAGTTCTTATCATGTTCAGGATGTTCACCGTGCAGGTGGTATCCTGGGAATTATGGGAGAGCTGGAAAAAGGAGGCCTCCTAAAATCCGCGGTAAAAAGAGTGGATGGGTTGAGCCTTGGCGAAGCCATATCGAAATATAAAGTAACCGGAAGCAAGCCTGATGATGAGGCTAAAACCCTTTTCAGCGCGGCCCCCGGTGGGTTCAGAAACATTGTGATGGGGTCTCAGAATGCCATGTTTAAGGAACTTGACCTGGACAGGGAAAAAGGTTGCATCAGAAGTACTGAACATGCTTATAGCCAGGATGGCGGCTTAGCTGTATTATATGGGAACATCGCCCGGAATGGTTGTATTGTAAAAACTGCAGGAGTTAAAGAAGAATCTTTGAAATTTAAGGGTCCGGCCCGGGTATACAATTCACAGGATGATGCCTGTGAAGGGATACTAAAAGATGAAGTAAAGGCAGGCGAAGTTGTTGTGATTGTTTATGAAGGTCCAAAGGGTGGACCTGGAATGCAGGAAATGCTTTATCCTACTTCCTATATAAAATCTAAAAAACTTGGCGATAAATGCGCATTAATTACTGATGGCAGGTTTTCAGGAGGAACATCAGGATTATCCATCGGACATATTTCTCCTGAAGCAGCGGAAAAAGGAGAGGTAGGTTTGTTACGGAATGGCGATATGATTACAATATCCATTCCCGATCGCACGATAAATGTAATGCTTACTGATGAAGAGCTAAGTGAAAGAAGAACCGCTATGGAAGCAAAAACAATTCATGCCTGGCAGGCCGAAGGCAGGGTGAGGCCCATATCAAAAGCACTTAAAGCTTATGCAAGTATGGTAACATCGGCCGATAAAGGAGCTATCAGGATAATTTAAAAATATTTTTATTTATAATTAAATTTGCACGGTCATGGAAACTCAAATGAAAAGTGAAATCAAAGAAGCTGAACAAAAAAAAATAAGGATAAGGGGAGCTGAAGCTGTCATCTTATCAATGATTGAGGAAGGTGTTGAAGTGATGTTCGGATACGTGGGTGGTGCAATTATGCCGGTTTATGATGCTTTATATGATTATCAGGATAAGCTGAACCATGTGATGGTTCGTCACGAGCAGGGTGCAATACACGCGGCTCAAGGCTATGCCCGCATCAGTAAGAAACCGGGTATTGTTATCGCAACATCAGGACCAGGTGCGACTAACCTTATCACCGGTCTTGCCGATGCTATGCTTGATTCCACCCCACTGGTCTGTATAACAGGGCAGGTAACATCAGGTCTTCTCGGTACTGACGCATTTCAGGAAACCGATGTTGTAAGTATATCAATGCCTGTGACTAAATGGAACGTTCAGGTAACCCGTGCCGAAGACATTCCGGATGCTATGGCAAGGGCTTTCTTCATTGCCCGCTCAGGTCGACCGGGTCCGGTATTGGTTGATATTACAAAAGATGCCCAGAATGCCGAAATAGATTTTGTTTACACAAAGGTTACCCAGATCAGGAGTTATACTCCCATCCCCATTCTGAATAAAGAGTCATTAAAAAAAGCCGCGGAGTTGATTAATAAATCTGAAAGACCCCTTGTGCTGATGGGACAGGGTATTCTTCTCTCGGGCGCTCAGGAGGAATTCAAAAAATTTGTTGAAAAAGCAGGCATTCCGGTTGCAAGCACATTACTTGGACTATCAGCGTTAGCTTCCGATCACCCACTTTTTACCGGTATGCTGGGTATGCATGGAAATTATGCGCCAAACATCAATACTAATAAATGTGATCTTATTATTGCTATCGGCATGCGTTTCGACGACAGGGTAACCGGCAACCTGAAAACATATGCCAAACAGGCTAAGGTTATACACATCGAGATCGACCGTGCTGAAATTGATAAAAATGTAAAAGCTGATATTGCTGTCTTTGCTGATGCCAAACAGGCTCTTCAGGCGCTTCTTCCTATGATTGATTCCCGTACACATACCGATTGGCTTGAGAGTTTTGGTAAATTAACTGAATATGAATTTGAGAAGGTAATTGAAAGGGATTGTTACCCGACAAATGGTGGTTTACGTATGGGAGAAGTAATTCATGCTATTTCACAGACAACTCGCGGAGAGGCAATACTTCTGGCTGATGTAGGTCAGCATCAAATGGCTGCCGCACGTTACTACCAGTTCAGGGCTACTAATACCTGGGTTACTTCAGGCGGTTTGGGAACCATGGGATTCGGACTTCCTGCCTCTATCGGTGCCAAACTGGCTGCCGGTGATAGCAGAGAAGTCATTGTTGTTATTGGAGATGGTGGTTTTCAGATGACTATTCAGGAACTCGGAACCATATCACAACTCGGGATCGCGGTGAAGATTGTGATACTTAACAATCATTTTCTTGGTATGGTTCGCCAGTGGCAGGACCTTTTCTTCGAAAAAAGATACTCCATGACCGAGCTTACAAATCCCAATTTTATTAAAATCTCAGAGGGATTTGGTATTCCCGCGAAGAAAATAACTGAAAGGGACGACCTGAAACAGGCCATTGAAGATCTGATCCTGACCAAAGGTCCATTCCTTCTCGAAGTTGAATGCGAGAAAGAAGTTAATATCTTCCCCATGGTACCGGCAGGCGGAACCGTATCGGAAATGAGACTTGAATAATAATAATATAAGAAACAATGGAAACAGAATTTACATTATCCATCTTTACTGAAAATAAAATCGGGTTGCTGCACAGGCTCTCTATCATTTTCACCCGCAGACATATTAACCTCGAAAGCTTTAATGCCTCCGAGTCGGAAGTTAAAGGCGTTTACCGCTTTACCATAGTGGTTCACACTACTGAAGAACAGATCAGAAAGATTGTAAAGCAGATCGAAAAACAAATCGGGATATTAAAAGCCTTTTATCATCAAACCCATGAAATTGTGCACCAGGAAATAGCCCTTTATAAAGTGCCAACCGCAGCCTTAGCCCAGGGAAATGATGTTGAATCACTGATCAGAAAATATAATGCTCATATTCTCACAGTTGAGCCCGAGTATATCGTTATTGAAAAAACGGGTCACAAAGAAGAGACCCAGGAACTTTTTGAAAAACTGCTGCCATTCGGGATGTTGCAGTTTGTCAGATCAGGAAGGGTTGCAGTAACCAAACAAATCAAAGAAATAACCAGTTATCTTATCGAACTCGATGAAGCAAACGATTATTCAGAAAAAGAAATATTATTAACAAACAAATAATTTTTAAAAATGGCAAAAATTAATTTTGGTGGTGTAGTTGAAGATGTAGTCACCAGGGAAGAATTTCCACTTTCAAAAGCAAGGGAAATTCTTAAAAACGAAACTGTTGCAGTAATCGGTTATGGGGTTCAGGGACCCGCACAGTCACTCAATATGAGAGATAACGGGATAAACGTAATTATTGGCCAGGCTCCGGAATTTAAGGCAGATTGGGAAAAAGCTGTAAAAGATGGTTGGATTCCCGGCAAAACCTTATTTCCCATTGCGGAAGCTGCCACAAAAGGAACAATTATTCAATACCTGGTTTCAGACGCTGCCCAGAGGACAATCTGGCCAATACTTAAACCCTGTCTGACAAAAGGAAAAGCGCTTTATTTTTCCCATGGTTTTTCAATAACTTATAAAGATCAAACAGGTGTTGTTCCGCCGAAGGATATTGATGTAATTTTAGTTGCCCCTAAAGGTTCGGGTACGAGTGTGAGAAGAAACTTTCTTGCCGGGCACGGAATCAATTCAAGTTATGCGGTTTTCCAGGACGCAACCGGAAAAGCCGAACAAAGGACATTGGCTTTAGGAATCGCGGTTGGTTCAGGTTATCTTTTCCCTACTACTTTTGAAAATGAGGTATTCAGTGATCTTACCGGTGAAAGAGGAGTCCTCATGGGAGCTCTTGCAGGTATAATGGATGCACAATATAACGTTTTGAGAGAAAACGGACATTCACCCAGCGAAGCATTCAATGAAACAGTTGAAGAACTAACTCAGAGTCTTATACGGCTGGTCGACGAAAACGGGATGGATTGGATGTACTCTAATTGCAGTGCAACGGCCCAAAGAGGAGCACTTGACTGGAGACCTAAATTCAGGGATGCAGTTGCTCCTGTATTTAAAGAACTTTACAGGAGAGTGAAAAGCGGCGAAGAATGTGTCAGAGTTCTGGAATCAACAGGAGGCGCAGATTACAAAGCTAAACTTGAAGTTGAATTAAAAGAACTCCGTGAATCGGAACTATGGAAAGCGGGTGAACAGGTCAGGAAGCTTAGACCTAAGGTTTAGAGGAAGGATTACGGGGTTACGGAGTTACAAAGTTGCGTGGGTGCAGATGAAATTATTTTGCATGCTGAATACTTTCCGGTTTAAACTCAAAAGTATAGGGGCAAAAATTCATTTCAAGGGTGAATTTTTGCCCCTTTAATTTTAACCGGTCATCTTTAAAAGTTTCCCATCATTTTTTGTAGTTTTGAATGAAAATGCCTGCATATTTGCAAAATTTCCCCTGACACATGGACGAAAAGAAAAAATTCTACCACAGCCTGGTTTTTCCTGGCTTTTTTTTATTCCTGATCTGGTTTATCCGGCTCACAGAGTCAGGATTAGGAGCGAGTTTCGTCAAGCTCGGATTATATCCACAAAAATGGCTCGGGCTTTTTGGTATTTTTTTCTCCCCGCTTATTCACGCAGACTTTAAGCATTTAATAGATAATTCAGTTCCTCTTTTCGTTTTGAGTCTGGCAATTTTTTATTTCTACCGTGAAATTGCTTATAAAATTTTTTTTATAATATATTTCGTTTCAGGATTTTTTGTCTGGATCGTTGGTCGTGAGGCTTATCATATTGGCGCTTCCGGACTGATCTACGGCTTTGCCGCCTTTCTTTTCTTCTCCGGCGTAATAAGAAAGAACATTAGCCTTCTGGCAATATCCCTGCTTGTGATTTTTCTTTATGGAAGCCTGATCTGGGGCATTTTACCCTACGACTACCAGATTTCATGGGAGTCGCATCTGATGGGCGCTATAACCGGAGTTGCTCTTGCTCTGTTATATCGTGATATGGGTCCGGAAAGAAAAAAATATTCCTGGGAGGAAGAGGATGAGAATGAGGTTGAGGTTGAGAAGGAAACTGAATCCCCGGAAACTGAGAATTACAATGAGATGCCGAAAAATTAGTTTATATTTTGAGTTTAAACCTTTAATTTTTTAGCCCATAAACCATGGACGATGAACCATAAAATATCACTAAAGCATGGATGATTGATTTTGCTTCTTATGGCCCATAGAATATTGTCCATGGTCTTTCCCAATTCTCAGCATCAATAAACTGGCTTCCTCATTAAACTTCCTGATTTCCTCCTTGTTCTTTTCCACAGCCAGCAATTTGGCTCTGTGCAGGCCTCCGTTGTAAGTTTTATTCAGCAGACCTAAACCAACAAAATATCCAGTTAAATAATATCCAGTATAAAACTCATAAATTGAAAAGCTTAAAATAGCCGCATTCATAAAAAAATTAAAACTGCCCTCCAGAATTTCCCCGCAATATATCTGACCGGAACCAGGAATAAACCTCGACAAATTTTGAGCTGTCTCTGGAGAATAAATCCCTGGTAGATTTTTATTATGGTACAAAGATTTTATTTCATTATAAAATAGGCCTTTAAGTGAATCCTGCAGATCATTATTTTCAAGATAATAGTTCCAGAGATTCCTTGCCTCTTCGAATTTTCCGACAGCATTTAAACATAAAATATTTAAAGGGATTATTTCCTTTGTAGTCAATGAGTCAGGGAACCTTATTCTTAACTCTTCAATATTCCAGATCGACTTATTTGGTTCATTATTTAAGAAATTACAATAAGCCAGTTCGTATTGAATTTTGTACAATAAAGAATCAGGTAATCGATACAGGTTAATATTATTTAACTCCTCGATAGCCTTTTTGTTTTGATCAAGGTTTTTAAAACAGAGAGATTTATAATATTTATAATATGCTGTTCTGATATTATCTGTTTCATGATATACAGCTCTTTCGAACTCCAAAGATGCAGAATAATACTGTTTCTCAGAAAATAACCTGAGAGCATAAGAAAAGTAATCAGATGCATTAATACTATTTATTGAAAGTATTACGCAAAGGAATATGCAAATTGAAAAGAATCGAGTTTTTAACATTATCTCTGTATTCGGTTTCAAGTAAGTTTACAGTTATTACAGCTCCATAAATATTAGCTGCATAAGAGAATGCAAAGGCAGTTCCAAACAATAATGTTTTATAATTATTTATTCCGCTTTTTCTGACGTTTTCCCAGGTAACCAATCCGAGACCTGTTGTTGTAATAAAAGAAGAAATTGCCTCTCCCCTTTTACCTGCATAGAATTTTCCTGAGCCAGGGATAATTCCTGATAAAAATCCGGCAATTAGAGGCGATTTTGTTTTATGATTCTTGATATCAGCTGATATCTTTTGCAGATTTTCATATGATGCAGAAATTTCAAAAAAAGTATTGTCTATTTTCGGAAACATATCTTCGAACAGTTCATATTTTCCCTGAAGAAGATAAATTCCAGACAATTCAAAATTTTTAATAGAAACATGTTTTTCTGAAAGGGTATTAATATTTAATAGAGTTTCCAGGGCTTCATTATAAGAACCGAGATGTGTATAATTATACGCAGCAAAAAAATGCGATTTTGAATAATATTCCGAGTCAGGTTTTACTTTAATGAAACTTTCAGATGAAAGCTGGAGTCGTTTCAGGGAATAGAGACTCCATCCCCTAAGATAATTAACAGTGTCATTTGATTGATGAATTCCGGTCCTTTCCTGATCCAATAAATAAAGTACATCTTCATAATCCCCCTTATTAACCAGGTAATTTATAAATTTCAGATCAAATGATGGCGCATTCTGTGAATAAGACACTTTAGAAAACAGCATAAGACAGATAACCAATACAAAAATCTTATATGGATTCCGCTTATTCTCCATTTTGAATTGATGCTTTTAAGTATCTTGTTATCGGGTCAGGGTATCGATTGGTTATTTCATCTTTTGGGTAATGTTTCAGATCCTGGGCCGATATGATATTGCATCTGTTTAAACGATCAATGGTTAAAAGAATTCCATTAATAAGATACGTCTCACTTATTGCCTGTTTGCTGAATTCTGAACAGCTTGGCATATAAAGACAATCTGCTGAGATATGCTTTGAAAGGACATTCTGGTAGAAGTACAACGATCCCCCGAAAAATAAATTGATCGGATTTATTTTCTTAAGGAGTGATGACTCTTCCTTAAAAATATATTGCCGCTTATACAATGATATTTGCTGCCTGGATAATTGAGAGTTGATCCTTTCAATATCCAAAATCATATCCTCCTGGGCTGAAAGCGACAGGACTATTGAAAGCATGAAAAGTATAATAAAACAATTACTTAGCGATTTTCGCATCATCAGGGATTATGAAATTGAAATAATTATTTTCAGTAAAGTCGCTGGTCTGCACATTTGTAAATACAGATAATTTGATTGTTGAATCTTCTTTACTTTCAAAACTAATTTCTGTAATCCTCAGTGGTAAACTGAAGGTTTTAAAATCCGCATATTTGCTATAGTATATTTTCTTTATAATATCCCCTTTCATGTTGATGTATTCTGAATAAATTGGTTGCATTTCTTTGAAAACAATCCTGACCTGGTTTACAAACTGTAACTGTGGAGGGGCCTGCCATGTGGTTACCATCATACCTTCCTCTCGGGTTGTACTTATCAGACTAAATCCCTCTTTTGAAAGACCCAGATCAGACAGGCTGTTATTAATAAAGTAATACAACAATTCATTTGTAGTTGAAAGGGATTGATTTTGTTGAAGGGTAACAGTATTTGTTATTGGAAAATACATTTTCATTTCACCATATCGATTTGACATTTTAACAAATTCAATCGGATAATAGTGATGGGCTGTGATTGCATCTTTCTCCCTGTTATAAAAGATGTCACATTTAAAAATACTTTTATTGCCTTTGTTTAAAACCTGAGTCTCCTGGCTAACACTTACACAATCGATACATTGTGAGAATAACAAATTATTCGGGGATATAATTACTAAAACAAAAAATATGTTTAATAATCTTTTCATTTTTCTTAACATGTTAGCAAATAAAAAAAAAGAATTAAGTATTAGCATGAACCACTAATACTTAATTCCTGTAAAAATATCAGCCAACTAATGGTTTACAACTCTTACCACATGAAAAACTTCGGATTATCAACAAATTGTGAAATATCCTCGATATTAATAATCAGAATAACAAAATCAATAATAGGAACAACGCCAAAGAATCCTCCGCATGTAAGGGGATATGCACATCCGGTCATTATCTCTGTACCGAGGTAAAACCTGTGAACGCCAAAACCTCCTAAAAAGAAATCCAGCAGCAGGGCAACGGGTGCGCTTTTATCACTGGCTGAAATGGAAACAGGTGAATCCATGGTTAATGCAAAATCGCTAAAAGAAGAAAGTGATGTTTCAGTTGCATCAGCAAACATTTCATCTATCAGATTATCATTGGCAAAATAACCCGAAGCTTTTGCATTATACCCTGATAAAAGTGTAAATGCAAGCACTAGAGATAGTAGAACTATTTTTTTCATAAGAAAATTGTTAAGTATATAATAATTACACAAATTAAAATAATAGGTAGAATCCTAAACTAAATTCAATAACCAATTTTAAATGCCTTTGAATAAGTTAAAAATATTGCCTTTTTTCGAAAAAACCTAATGTTTAGAAATAATTTGCAGATTGAATTTTATATCCAGCTATTATTAGTTGATTAAAGGTGCAAATGTTATCACATAACTATTGGAATTCCCAGGAAATCTTTTTTCTGAGGATTATTTATCATTGGTTCGTCATCCAACGCAACTCAAAAGACATACTTTGCATCTTTAAACAGATCTTCATCCAATAATCACGCTTAAATTGATTTTATGATTTATAAATGTGGAATCCGTTTCTTAAAACACAATAAAATGAAACACTTATTAATTCTTCTGGCTATTTCTGTATTCACATTTTCCTGTACAAAAACCGAAGTTGAAACTGAAAGGTCCTCCTCCAAAACCGATGGATTATCGGAATACTCAAGCGGTTTACGAGACGCCTCCGGAAGTTCTGGCGGTTCAGGCAGTTCGAATGGTGAAGGAGGAGAACCTGTTCAGTCTGGACAAATTACTGCTGGTGAATGGAACGACCTGGCGAACTGGGACTTTTGGAATAACCTGGGTCAGGATGATGCCTATTTTGATATGCCCGTATACTGGTCATATGATCTGAGTAACCGTATATCAGTAAAGTTGCAGAATCCCGAATCTGAAAACCTGGTGGATATAACTCTTGAATTACTGAATGAAAGCGAAGAAGTAATCTGGACTGCAAAAACCGATAATTTCGGGACAGCCGAGCTTTTTCCCAGGCTCAATCAGTCTGTTGAAATCCCCCTTGAAAACCTGAAAATCAGAATTGACAATACAATTTTTTCTGATATTCATTTCTTTCCACAGGGAGTAAATGAACTGATATTTGATAAGAACCAATCTCTCACGAAAAAAACAGATATCGCATTTGTAGTCGATGCCACGGGCTCAATGGGAGATGAACTTGAATATCTGAAAGTTGAACTTATCGATGTTATCGGAAGGGTTAAAACAGCAAACCCTGAGGCTTCCATTAACCTGGGATCGGTGTTTTATCGTGATACCGATGATGAATTTATTACACGTATATCCAATTTTTCACAGGATATTAACCAAACCGTTGATTTCATAAAAAACCAATCTGCAAATGGCGGGGGAGATTTTCCCGAAGCCGTTCATACCGCACTGAAAAAAGCAATAAACGATCTGCAATGGTCAACAGCCGCTACCTCCAGAATCATTTTTCTTGTATTGGATGCTCCTCCTCACTACGAGCCTCAGATTGTCACAGAAATCCATTATCAGATTTCCCTTGCTGCAAGTAAAGGAATAAAAGTAATCCCCGTAACTGCAAGCGGTATCGATAAGGAAACCGAATTTTTAATGCGCTATATGTCGATCGCCACCAATGGAACTTATGTTTTCATTACCAACGACAGTGGTATTGGAAATGAGCATCTTGAACCTACTGTCGGGGAATATGAGGTGGAATTGCTTAATGATTTGATTGAAAGACTTATAAATAAGTACCTGGAATAGTATTTGTGCTTGTATTCAGGCAATTTTAGAGAATCCCATTTATCCGTCCTGAAACAGGAAGCTGGTATACCTTACTTATTGTATATCATTACAAGTATCTCCTCATAAAATCTTTGCAGTTTAACACTTCAATTTCTGAGAAATGAAAATCTCCCTGGTCCTCGGTTATTATGGTCTGGCAGCCGGATTCAAGTGCAGAATAGTACTCCAGTCCGTCTTCGAAATCAATAATTTTCTGATTACTTATGGTTTTTAAAACAGATTCTTTATTTGTTGGCGCTATATGAATATGGGAAACAAGAAGTGCAATTTTCTTTATAGCCTGGGTTGCGCCACTTTTCTTTTCTGCAAAATAAAAGGCAATGGCGAGACAAACCGGTGATGTGAATACCTGAAAATCCTTTCTGTCAGAAACACTTAGAATCCTCGAAGCATCACTGAAAAGAGGGTACTCTTTGTTTAGAACCGTTACCAATACATTAGCATCCAGAAAAATTTTCATTTCCTCGAATTAAGGAATTCGTTTTTCAGGGCCTTACGGGTTTTTGGCCTCGTTATATATTTTGCTTCCCCTTCAGCCAACTGATTAACCCAATCCGATACCGGCAAGTTTTCAAGGTTTGAATAATTACCACTGGTTATCTGGCGAAGCAGAAACTCCATCATGCGGGACAAACTGATATTCTGGGCCTCTGCGAATTTTTTGGCCTTTCCGATAACTTCTTTGTCGAAGGCCAGTGTTATTTTTGCATCCATAGCATAAATATTTTTATACGACAAAAATAATAATTGATTACGTAATAATAAAATATTCCTTTGGTATTTTTAGCTAAAAAAGAACAGATATTCGGATAAAATTTTACTTACCTGTTCAAAAACAGTATGCCGGTAAGCCATTTTTAGATATTCCCGCTTCACCATACAATTCTTTTTTTATCTACTTTTGTCCGACTTGAATCAATGAAAATGTACATCCGGTTATATAACGATAATCCGAATCCCAGGCAAGTGCGCGAAGTCTGTGAAGTCTTGCGGAAAGGCGGAGTAATCATCTACCCGACAGATACGGTTTACGGACTTGGCTGTGACATTTTTAAGCCAAAAGCGGTAGACCGGATTGCTAAGATTAAGGGATTAAAACCGGAAAAAGCCAATTTTTCTTTCATAGTACCTGATTTCAGAAATCTTTCTGATTATACCCGACCTTTTGACAACCGTATATTCAAATTGATGAAGAGTCATTTGCCCGGACCTTTCACCTTTATACTTCCTGCAAATAACCGCGTTCCCAAAATAATGGAGAACAGAAAGAAAACAGTAGGTATCCGTATTCCTGATAATAATATAATTCTCGAGATAGTCAGAGAGTTAGGACATCCTATATTAACTACATCGGTTCTTGACTCCGACCAGATCGTGGAATACACAACCGATCCGGAAGTTATTTATGAAAATTTCAAGGATCAGATTGACATGATGATAGATGGTGGCTATGGGGGTAATATTCCATCAACTATTGTTGATTGTACAGGAGATGAACCAGTGGTGGTAAGGCAGGGGCTGGGAATACTTGAATAGGGAAGGTTACGGAGTTTTGAAGTAACGGGGTAACGGGGTAACGGGGTAACGGGGTAACGGGG
>CAYGFI010000138.1:0-13300 GCA_964349045.1 uncultured Chitinophaga sp. | reverse complement strand
TTTTAGCGGGATGATGGAACCTCCATGTTGTTGATTATTATACTATTGTGTTTGTTATGCTAAAACATGGAGGTTTCATCATAATGAAAGATTTAATTGGTAAACCCGACAAATATAGCCTTATTATTTCTACTTTGACAGATTAGCGTATTCCCTTGAATGCGCTTGGTTAATATCGCGTTGTCGTCGTAAATGACGAGTAATAATCACTTGAAGCATTGCTTCTTCACTTTGCCTCTTTGACAATAAAAATCACAACCAATCTCTTATAACACGGGCTGAAAGCAAAGGGATGTCAACAAAACAGTGCAACTTTTCTTTCAACATAAAACACATTGTCATTATGTTCAGCGTCACTTGATGTTGCCAGGCTAACCATTTAAGGGTTTGAAACTGGTTAAATCCCAATATTAAACCCATATTGTTCTATAAATAATTTCCATCAAATCACAATACCGCGCCAATAACCACCCCCGCAAGCGTACCCAGACCAAACCAGACTTTCGCTCTTTTCCTTGCCATATGTTTACCTGGGCCAGCCTAAGATCCGATTCCTCCAGCAATGTATCGGCCTCAAGTAACTTGTTGTACCAGCCTTCCGCTTCAGGGGTTTTCAGGCTAAGAAGTGAATCGCTTAAAGCACTTAGGGAGGAAAGGCTTTGGATAAGTTCGTTGCTGATCTCTTCCCGGTCCATAAGGATTTGCAGTTTCTGTTTGGGAATGCAGAAGAGGGTGTCTGTGGAAGAATTGTGCAAGAATTTTCCGGGATAGATAATGCTCTCGTTCACCTGTGCAGACAGAGACGTTGAAAGGAAAAGCAGACAAAATAGGAGCGGTGTTCTCTGGAATTAGTGGTTTAATTAATGATTGTTTGATTTTAAGAGACCATGTCAATTCAAAATGCAAATCGCAGCGTAGCGAAGATCCCGCCTCGCGGGAATACAAATCAATGTCGTTTGGTTAGGATATTTATCGATTCTTTATGTATGCCCCACCCCAAACCCCCGGAGTTGGAGGGGGCTGGTCATTCTTGATCTATGTGCTCTGATGATTGAAAGGAAGCATTTTTTGCCCCACCCCAAACCTCCCGCAAGGCGGGACAGGCACTCCCCCGGAGTGTGAGGGGCTGGTCATTCTTAATTTATGTGCTCTGATGATTGAAAGAAAGTTTTCTACAATTTTACGAAGCATACCATATCAATTTAGCAAAGCATTTAGAATTCATTTTTATAATTAAATACCTTGTTTTAATTAGAACAGCGTCATTAAGATCGATGAAAGCTCCTCCCACCGCGGGGGAGTGCCTGTCCCGCCCTGCGGGAGGTTTGGGGTGGGGCAGAAAGACCCATACTTTGACGCTTATCATTGCGAAGAAGAGCTTGGCGAACCATTTTGGCCGGAAGCCGGGTTCGGTTGCTGATAAATTTCGGGTTGTTTTCATGTTATGAGTATTAATTGAAATAATTTATTTAAGAGTTAAGCGCAGAAACCGTTTCACGGTTACGCAAAAACGCAGTTTAAAAACGTAATAAAAACTGCGTCCAAACTGCGTCTCCGCGTTCCCGCAATCCGCGAGCGCTGAAGCTACTCTGCGGAGGCGCAGCGGGAGCCGCGCTTAACCTTTTTATCAGGAAATTCTTAAACCGAGAGAATCTCCGCCATTTTAATCAGTGATTCCTCAACAGATTTTTGCTGCTTAATAATTTTCGAGAAAGGAACATGAACGATTTCCCCGTTTTTGAAACCTATCATAACGCTTTTCTGGTCATCGAGTAAAGCCTGAACCGCGTAATAACCAAATTTACTGGCCGATACCCGGTCGTATGCCGTGGGAGATCCTCCCCTCTGAATATGCCCGAGTATAGAGACCCTTACATCGTATTCTTTAAAGTCATCTTTTACTTTTTCGGCAATTTCCATTGCCCCGCCTTCGTCATCGCCTTCGGCAACAATGATAATGTTACTGGATTTTTTCCTCTTGAAGCCTTTTTCAAGGTAGTCTTTCAAACCGGCAACCTGATTTTTCACTTCAGGGATAAAAACAGCTTCCGCGCCACAGGCAATACCACTGTGTATGGCAATAAAACCTGCATCGCGACCCATAACCTCAATAAAAAACAAGCGGTTATGGCTGCTTGCCGTATCCCTTATTTTATCAACGGCTTCAATTACGGTATTCAAAGCCGTATCATAGCCAATGGCGTAATCTGTTCCAAAAATGTCATTATCAATACTTCCCGGGATTCCAACAAAAGGTATATCATAATATTCGTCGCAGAAAATTCTGGCTCCTGTAAGCGAACCGTCACCGCCGATAACAACAACAGCATCTATCCCCCCTTTTTTGAGATTTTCATAGGCAGTTTTACGGCCCGCTTCTGTCCTGAACTCCTCGCTCCTCGCCGTTTTTAGAATTGTACCTCCCCTTGCAATAATATCACTTACACTAAAGGTTTTCATTTCTTTAAAGTAACTGTTGATCATACCGTTGTATCCATGACGGATACCGACTACCTCAAGCCTGTGATATAATGCTGTACGGACAACAGCTCGTATTGCGGCATTCATGCCGGGTGAATCACCTCCTGAGGTTAATACTCCGATTTTTTTAATTTTTCCCATGAATAATATTTTTACTACCAAAAATTCAGTTTTCACTGTACCGGAAAACACAAGCGCAAAAGTAATATTTAAACAGGATACAATCCAATTAAAAAATTAATTTATGATTAATAAATTATTAAAATTCCTTTATTCTATCGGCAACCTGTTCAATCTGCCAGCGGGGAGTGGAAGTTGCGCCGGCTATTCCAACAGTTTCAATATCTTTAAACCAGGAGACCTTCATTTCATCAGGATGTCCAATATAATAGCTGTGCGGATTCGCATCTTTGCATACCTGAAATAACACTTTTCCATTGGAACTGAGCTTTCCTCCCACGAAAATAATCAATTCATTTTCTGAAGCAAATTTTTGCAGCCCCGGCCGGCGGTGGGAAACATGTCCGCAAATTGTATTGTGTACGATCAGCTTCCCGCCTTCTTCATTTTGCTTCTTACCAAGCTTTGTAATGATTTCCTGAAAACTTTCTGAATCCATGGTAGTTTGCGAATAAAGATGCAGGATAGCCGAAACCGGGAGTATTCCGGTATCATCAGCCGATCCGATGATTATGGTTCTTTCCGGGGATTGCCCATAAAGACCTTCGACTTCCGGATGATCTTTCTTTCCGAATATCACTATCAGGGCATCGTTTTCAGCAGCCCTGTCTGATATGCTCAACTGAATTTTCCGAACGATAGGACAAGTTCCATCGATAATATCAATATGGTTCCTCTTTGCAATCTCATAGGTGGAGGGAGGTTCGCCGTGTGCTCTAATCAGCATCCTGCAATCATGAACTGATTGCAGGTCTTCATGGGTAATAATCTTTAGCCCTTTCTCTTCCAGCCGCTTCAATTCTGTCTCATTGTGAACAATCTGGCCAAGACTATAAAGGGTTTCACCCCCGTCGAGAATGGTATCGGCCATTTCAACAACCCTTACAACCCCGTAGCAAAAGCCCGATTTCTCTTCGATTTGGATTTTCATGAAAGATGAAAATTATATTTTTCTGAGATCAGTTTCTTAAACCATTTCATCTGCTCTTCAGGAGTCATATAACTATTATCCAGAACCAGGGCATCTTCAGCCTTCCGGAGAGGACTCTCCTCACGGTTCTGATCAATAAAATCGCGTTCGAGGATATTATGTTCCACTTCCTGCAGACTGGTTTTTATACCCATATTCTGAAGTTCTTTAAATCTTCGCTCCGCACGGATCAGTGGATCAGCTGACATGAAAATTTTAATATCTGCATTGGGAAATACAACTGTTCCGATATCCCTTCCATCCATAACCACCGATTTGTTTTCTCCCAGTTTTCGTTGGACAGCAACCATTTTTTTCCTAACAAATCCTATTTTACTGATAATACTGACCTTTTCGGAAACTTTTATTCCTCTTATTTCTTCCTCAACATTCTCCAAATTAAGATGCATTTCAATTTTTCCGCTTTTTTCATTTTTCACAAATGAAATCAACACCAGGTCGATTACCTCTTCCAGCCTTTTTACATCAACCAGTTCGCCAATTATTATTTTTTCCCTTAAGGCAAATAAAGTAATAGCTCTGTACATTGCCCCGCTATCGATATATACATAACCCAGCTCGGAAGCAATAGCCCTGGCAAAACTGCTCTTCCCGGTGGATGAGTGTCCGTCGATGGCAATGACCAGAGAAGGAAGTTTACTTAACATAGAAGAAATATTGAAAAGTAAAAATAGTATTCTTACAACCTAATTCCACATAATCGGAATTTTAATTACCCATCTGGAAACATCGTGATCCATAAAACAAACTCAAAGCGCTGTTGAGTGATTCCGGGTTATTGTCTTGTATAAAATTCAGATAAATTCACGCTAAGCGAAAAATGATTGGAAGCGCCGGCCAGGTGATAAGTTGATCGTCCATAGCTGAACCGGTATTTATTGATTTTCATGCCAAAACCCCATGAAAATCCTACCATTCCTACCCTTACCGGAACTTTTAATTCCTGCCGGCGCTGGTAATTATATCCCAGGTTAACATAAAAATTTTCTCCGGGTACAAATTCCATCCCCATGATTGCATGCCGTAATAGTTTATCACCCAGCACTTCTCCCTTATTCCTGGTTTCTTTCCCGCCATTCAGAGGATCGTAGATATTGCTGTTATCTATTGTACTTTCGTAGGTCAGATCGAATTTCTGGAGATGCTGGATTGTCAATGAAAAGCGAAATGGGGCGTGCAGAAGTTTCTGGGAAACACCTGCCTGGATCTCGAAAGGCATGTTTTCACGTTCGGCTCCATCGTAATACTTTATAATCTGCGTTCCGATATTTTTTAAAACAACAGCTGCGGTAAACAACCGATCGGGATTAAAATAGCTTATCCCCAGGTCGGCCGAAAGTCCCAGTGAATTATAGGTTTCCAGGTTTGAATAAATGGGTTTTACATTTACCCCGATACTGATCAGACTGTCGATTTTCCGGGAATAAATCAGGTTAAGGGCATATTCGGCAGCACGAAATTCACCCGTTATATCGCCTGTTTCATTGGCAGCTGTAAATGAACCATAGTTGGCATAATGCATCCCGGCAGCAAATGTTCCTTTATGTCCATAATCACGTGCATAACTGACATATCCATATTTAATTCCGGCAAAATACCCGACATAATTCAAAACGATATGCTGATGCATTGAAGAGTTTAATAGAGAAGGATTATGAAAGGGCATATTCAGGTCATCTCCCGACAAAGAAACAGATTTTCCTCCCAGGGAAGCTACCCTGGCGGAGTTGGTGAGATTCAGAAAGGCATACGTATAGTGTCCGCCAATTTGCGCAATGACAGATGAAGCAATGCCTGTAAAAAGAAGAATGATAAGAAAAGCTCTTTTCATCAGTTCAAGCTTGTAATTACTTTGTAAAATAAATTCTTAACTCTGACACCGGTAATCCGGAGGCCACATAGTAAACATTCCTTACGGAAACATTGTGATCATAATTCCTTTTGGCCAATATTCAGGTATTTCTATAATTTTATTGAATGACAATCCATAAACGTACAAAAAAACAAGTTAGTGTACAAACCGGTTATTCCGTTAAACATTTCAAAATGATTTCTTCAGCCTTACCGATCCATTTTAAAAACTGCACATGTGCCGGATTATCTGTACTAACATTCTGTTCATTTACAGTAAAAATATCCGTAATCCTTGCAGCGCTGACTCTCACCGCATCCACAGCATTACAGTATTGCTCAAAATGTCCTGTTGAAGGTATTACCCGCAATGGTTTGTTAAGATAAATCGCTTCAGCCAGAGTTTCAAATCCGGCAGTGCAAATAACCATGGAGGAAGTTTTAATAGACTCAAGAAATTCATCACCCGATATAAGTGAAACATGAACATTGGAAGGAAGTTCAAAATCAGTTTTAAATTCATGAAGGAAGATCCTGAATTGAATCCGGGGATTTTGCCGGGCCATTCCGATCATATGATACAGAAATCCAGCCTGGAGGAGGTAAACATGTATATGATCACCGGGAACCGGAAAGGCATCGAGAATTTCACGCCGTAATAAAGGAGGCACAATAAAAAGTTTTTTCCGGGGGACAGGATTTTCCTTTGTAAAAGAAAGCGCCAGTTTCTTTCGGGCGCCTATGGATGCCATCCATGAATGAATTTTCAGCATCATACGCTCAACCTTTCGATCAGCGGGCCATCTGAAGGAGGGATGGTCAAAGAAAAAATGGTGCGAAACAGAAAAAACCGGCTTCCCGGAAAAAGAAAAAAAAGCTCCAAACTGACCCATCATATCATAAAAAACAATAACAACATGAGCTTCTGAAGCTCTTATGCGACAGGCTATTCGAATAATTGAAAAAAGATAAACGGGCGACAGGAAAAAATTGTATAAAAATGTAGAGTACAGATTAATTCCATTCCTGTCCCTCCTGCTTAAAAAAACAGGACTGAAAAATCTGTCATGCGGAACAGTTCTGTACAGTTTATTCTCCCCGCGTAAAAAGTTCGTCCCTAACAAGGTTGTCACAACCGAATGCCCGTTTTTTTCAAGAATGGAACGTAATGCCAGGGACTGTGTAGTATGCCCCATTCCCTCACCCTGAACAATGAAGAAATACTTCATGGTTTTAATTTAATGTATGAATTAGGCAGGAAACTGGTAATTTACAGGGAAAGTTTTCTGCTTTTTAAGTTTAATACTTTTAACCTGAGACAGAAAAACTCCGATGAGTACAATAAAAATACCGGCTACCTTGAGCCCGGGCATTGCTTCCTTCAGGAGGAAATAGGATAAAAGGGCTGTAAATACAGGGATCAGGTTGGTGAAAATATTCGCCCTCGAAGCGCCGATTTCCCTTATTGAAAAAGTAAAAAGCACAAAAGTTACGGATGATCCGAATATCCCAAGATACAATAAAGAGGTCCATGAAACGGGTGTTGGCCGGACCGAAAGGATGCTGCCGGCATCATACCAGAGGAACAATGGCAGAAACATTATGATTCCCAGAACATTCTGGTAGGCAGTGATGGTAAATCCATTGTATTTATGTGATAAACCCTTTACCGTGAGAGAATATCCGACTGCCGACAAAACAGCAAGGAATAACAGCAAAACACCCTTTAAACGGGCAACCAGCTCAACCTCGCTTGAAATTACAACGGCAATTACTCCTCCGAATGATACGAGCAAACCAATCCAGTTAAGGATTGTAAGACGTTCACGGTAAATGAAATACGCGGCTATTGGCACGATAAGCGGGATAATTGCTATAATAACAGATCCCATGGTAGAGGAAACATAAGTTAATCCGAAACTTTCTCCGAGAAAATATAGAAAAGGTTCAAAGAATGCAAGAAGTATAAAAAACCTGAAGTCTTCTCTTCTGATGGTTTGCAGTTTTCCTGCAATAATGGCAAAAGCAAAGAGAAAAATTACTGAAATAATTAATCTTAAAAAGATTATACTTATGGGTTTGAATGATTCGAGGGCAAATTTAAAAGCTACAAATGTATAACCCCATAAAAGCATTGCCAGGATCAGGCTCAGGTATACTAAACTAAGCTTAGGTTTCATGATCCGGGTAAATTAGTTTTGACTTCGGCCATTCTCAAAACCTGACCCGGTTTTTCGGCACTTTCAAATTGGTCCATTTTTATTAGTTTCCCGGTTGATCGGGATTTTGAAAAACCTGATTTTTTGAATTACCCGGTCATTTTCAGTCTTTGAATATTAGCTTTCTCCAGTTTTTCTTTCGCGTATCCCAGACCAATATTTACGGTTTTTTCAGTTTTAGACGGGAGTTCGAACATCGCGTCAATAATGATTACCTCGCAAATAGATCTCAGACCTCGTGCCCCTAACTTAAATTCGATGGCTTTTTCAACAATATAATCAAGCACCTGTTCATCCCATGACAGCATTATTCCATCCATCTGGAATAACTTCTCATATTGTTTGATAATAGCATTCCTGGGTTCGGTAAGAATTCTCCGGAGCGCTGTTTTATCAAGTGGACTCAGGTATGTGAGAATTGGCAACCGGCCGATAATTTCCGGAATCAGACCGAAAGCTTTCAGATCCTGGGGTGCAATATATTGAAGAAGATTATCGCGATCGATATGATCTTTTGATTTGCTGGCTGTGTAACCTACAACCTGGGTGTTCAGACGCTGACCTATTTTTTTATTGATCCCGTCAAATGCACCTCCGCAGATAAACAGGATATTCTTGGTATTCACGGGAATCATTTTCTGGTCGGGATGTTTGCGTCCACCCTGGGGAGGCACATTAACAACGGAGCCCTCCAGCAGCTTGAGAAGTCCCTGCTGGACCCCTTCACCGGAGACATCTCGGGTAATTGAGGGGTTATCTCCTTTGCGGGCAATCTTATCAATCTCATCAATGAAAACTATTCCCTTCTCAGCCGCTTCAACATTGTAATCGGCCACCTGTAACAGCCGCGTAAGAATGCTTTCAATATCCTCACCAACATAACCGGCTTCCGTAAGAACTGTAGCATCTACTATTGTAAAAGGAACATGAAGCATTTTAGCAATGGTACGGGCAAGAAGTGTCTTTCCTGTTCCTGTTTCACCAACCAGGATGATATTGGATTTTTCAATCTCCACCTCATCTTCATCTTTAATGCTGGTTTGCATCAGCCGCTTGTAATGGTTGTAAACTGCAACTGAAAGGTACTTTTTGGCCTCCTCCTGACCGATAACATAAAGGTCGAGAAAACTCATAATCTCCACAGGTTTAAGCACCTTAAGCTTATTTAAATCGAACTCTCCCTTTTTACTAATCTCCTCCTGAACAATAGAATAAGCCTGACCGATACACCGGTCGCATATATGCCCCGATATACCTGCAATTAGAAGGTTCGTATCCTTCTTTTCCCTTCCACAAAAAGAGCAACGGTCCATTTTAATATATGTTTTTGTCACTTTTTAGGAAAATTTCTAACCAGCACTTCATCGATCATTCCGTAGCCTTTCGCTTCATCGGCTGTCATCCAGTAGTCGCGGTCAGAATCTTTTTCAACTTTTTTAAATGGATTTCCGGAGTGGTCAGCAATAATCTGGTACAACTCCTTTTTAAGTTTAAGTATCTCACGGGTGGTGATTTCAATGTCGGAAGCCTGACCCTGTGTACCTCCCATAGGCTGATGAATCATCACGCGGGAATGACGAAGGGCAGAACGTTTTCCTTTGGTCCCGGCGCAAAGCAGAACAGCGCCCATGGATGCTGCCATTCCTGTACAAATTGTGGCAACATCGGAAGTGATATATTGCATGGTATCATAAATTCCCAAACCTGCATGTACGCCACCTCCGGGAGTGTTAAAATATATCTGGATGTCCTTTGAGGGATCTGCAGATTCCAGATACAGTAACTGGGCCTGAATAATATTTGCCACATAATCATCTATTGGCGTACCCAGAAAAATAATCCGGTCCATCATGAGACGGGAAAACACATCCATGGTAGCAATATTAAGCTGGCGTTCCTCAATGATTGTTGGAGAGATATAACTATCGTAAACGGAGGTAAAGCGATCGAGGTTCTGACTGCTGATACCCATATGCTTTGTTGCATATTTTCGAAAATCGTCTTTGGTATTCATAGGGTTTGATTTATTTGTGTTGACTTTTTAGGGGTTTAGGGGATTAGGGGTTTAGGATTTTAGGGTTATAGAGTTTTAGTATTAAAACAACTGCTAAAAATGGTCTTCCTTACATTCATTAATCTTCTTTTCAACCTAAAATTCTTCTTCCTAAACACCTAAACAGCTAACCACCTATTTTTCAAATAGCTTTTTAAAATTCTCTGCTGTAATTTCCTTCATTTCCAGCTTAACCTTTTCTTTCAACAGCTTATATATTTTATCCTCATATTTCTGGTCAAAAAGCCGTCGTGCTTCTTCTTTTTTAGTTAGTTGTTCCTTTGCATACTGAATTATATGTTCTTCCGGAACGTTATAAAGTCCGTACTGGTAGAATTGATTCCTCGCGAGAGAAACAGAATATTCGAGCAACTCTTCTTCGGAAACTTTAATATCGTTTTCGCGAATCAGCTGGTCTTTAATTAATTGCCATTGAAACTCCTTTTCATAATCTGTGAATTCCTTTTCAATCTGCTCTGATGACATTTTCTCATTGGTCTCAAGGATCCATCGTTTTAAAAAATCAACAGGTAATGCTAAATTAGTTTTTTTAATCAGATATTCCTTTGAATCGATAGCAAATTTGTAATTTGATTCTCTCTCATAATTGGCTTTAAGTTCATCAACAAGTTTTTCACGGAATTCTGCTTCCGATTTCACCTGGTTTTCCCCATAAACTTTATCGAAAAGTTCCTGGTTCATTTCATGTTTTTTAAATGCAAGAATTTCTAAAATATCAATACGGAATTCTCCTTCAATAGAAACAACGAGGCTTTTTTCAATTTTCAGGAGAGAACTAAGTTCAACATCGTTAGGGTACGCTTTCCTCAGATCAAAGTCTACACTTTGCCCGGGTTTTTTGCCTTTAAACAGGTTCTTAACCGACTCATCTTTCATAATATCGAGCGAAATACTGATATTTTCCGCTTTTATACCCTCCTGAACAGGGATACCTTCAGAATCCAGTTGAATCAGATTTCCTTTGATCATCTCGTCATTTCCGGCTACATCAACAGGAACAAAATCGCCAAAGCGTTTGGTAACATTGTCAGAATATTCATTTATAACTTCATCCTCTACCTTAATTGTATAATAAACAATTTTATCTTTTTCAGAAATATTGAGGGAAAAATCTACGAAAAGACCCAGATCGAAAGAAAACTCAAATTCTGTATCTTTATCAAAATCAATCACTTTATCATCATCTTTGTGAGGAAGAGGTTCGCCAAGAATTTTGATTTTCTCATCCCTGATATATTTCATAAGGTTTTCAGAAATGAGTTTATTTATTTCTTCAGCCAGTATGGGTTTATAATAGAGTTTTTTCACCAGACCCATTGGAACCATTCCGGGACGGAATCCATCAATCTTCGCCTTTTTCCGGTAATCCTTCAATACCTCATCGACTTTAACCTGGTAATCTTCCGGTATGAGTTTGATACTTACAACAGCATTCAGATCGTCAATTTTTTGATTTGTAATGTTCATTCTACTTCAATTTGATATATGTTAAATAAAACTGATCCCGTTAAAACCTTAAAAACCGCCCGATATCACCGTCTTTGTAACAGGAATTATCAGCGGTTCTATCAAGTGCGGATGAAGGGACTCGAACCCCCACACCTTGCGGTACCAGATCCTAAGTCTGGCGCGTCTACCAATTCCGCCACACCCGCGAAAAAAATTTTTGCAAAGTTATTCAAATTTTGATAATTACCGCAATTCAAAATTTTTGCCTAAGTAAAGTCTTCTGACTTCTTCATCGTCAGCAAGTTCATTGGAAGTTCCGGCTTTCAGAATTTCTCCCTCGAAAAGAAGATAAGCCCGGTCGGTAATAGATAATGTTTCGTGGACATTATGGTCGGTAATGAGAATTCCAATATTCTTTTTGCTCAATTGCGATATAATGGATTGGATATCTTCAACAGCAATTGGGTCAACACCTGCAAAGGGCTCATCCAGCAAAATAAAATACGGGTTCAGGGAAAGAGCCCTGGCAATTTCTGTACGTCTGCGTTCTCCTCCCGAGAGTTGTATTCCCATGCTTTTCCTTATTTTTCCCAGGCCAAATTCATTCAATAAGGATTCGAGCCTTTCCTTTTGTTCTTCTCCCGACATTCCGGAAAGCTCAAGTACAGCTTTGATATTATCTTCTACACTCAGTTTGCGAAATACAGATGCTTCCTGAGAAAGGTAACCGATTCCGCGCCTTGCTCTTTTATAAACCGGCTCTTTGGTTATTTCCTGGTCATCAATGAAAATGCTACCTTCATTAGGAGTGATAAGTCCAACTATCATATAAAATGAAGTGGTTTTACCGGCTCCATTGGGACCCAGAAGTCCTACAATCTCCCCCCTGTTAAGCTCGATGGATACTCCTTTCACCACTGTTCTGGAGCGATATCGTTTTACTAAATTCCTGGTATATAGTTTCATTTGACGGATGAGGTTAACTGCTCAGATGAACTCTCCTGAGCCTCTTGCTTTTTTCGTTGTCTTGTAATACGTTTTGAAATACCTATACTAACCTCATAGAGTACCAGCAAAGGGATTGATACCAGAACCAGGCTAAAAACATCAGGAGGTGTAATAATTGCTGCTAAAATCATGATCACAACAATTGAATGTTTCCGGTATTTTTTCAGAAATTCAGGAGTAACTAATCCTATTTTTGTAAGAAAATAAATTATTACCGGCAATTCAAATACTACTCCGGATGCAAAAACTACTGAAGTAATGGTTGAAACATAGGAAATCAGGTTTATTGTATTGTTAACATCAGGACTGACGCTGTAACTGCCAAGAAAATGAACCGTTAAAGGTACAATCATGAAATAGCCAAAAGTAATACCCAATAAAAAAAGTGACGAACTGAAAAAAATAGCGCCGTTCGCGTATTTCCTCTCCTTTGATTTCAGGGCGGGTGCAATAAAACTCCAGAATTCGTAAAATACATATGGAAAGGCAATAATAAGACCGATCACCAGACTGACCAGAATATGCATATTAAACTGACCCGCCATTTTAACGGAAATAATTTCCAATGGAATCCGGTTGATACATAAACTTGGACTTCCCAAATATTGTCCCAGTTCACAAAATATCCTGTTTGTCCAGAAATCAGGAGTTCTGGGGGCCAGAATGACCTGACTGAAGATTAAGTCTTTAAAAATAAACGCGACAATGGCCCCGACAAAGATTGCAAGTACTGACCTTATTAAACGCCATCTTAATTCTTCAAGATGATCGAGAAATGACATTTCCTCATCTTTCCTTTTTGCCATCGAAGTTAACTCTCTCTTTAATTGCTTTACACGCGCAAAGTAAATAAAAATATATTTGATTTCAGCTTTGCCGTCCGATCGTTTTCAATAACTCAACGTAATTGAAGAAAAATTATTAGCTTTAAAGATTGATTGCGGGATAAAAAGTCACAGTTTTCTGTTTGATGTCTGGTTACAAAGATTCACTTGATAACTTTACTATTAAAATAATTGAGAATTTTTGCCAGGGTGTCTTTATGGC
>CAYGFI010000137.1:0-13334 GCA_964349045.1 uncultured Chitinophaga sp. | reverse complement strand
GTATATTTAGCGACAAAATTTTAAGATAGTACTAATGAAAAAACTATTATATCTAAGCATTTTATTTACCATTATTAGCCTTTATTCTTGTAATTCTCAAAATAATCCGGAAATTACAGGAGCTGAATTAAAATCTCATTTGAATTTTCTTGCAGGAGATGAATTAAAAGGTCGTTATCCCGGTACGCCGGAAGATTCAATTCTAATGGAGTATATTTCAGATGAATTCAAATCGTATGGTTTGGAGTTTTTTAGTGGGAATGGTATTCAAAATTTTGATTTTATCAGTAATTCCATCCAGGGGCCATTAAATTCCCTTATTATTGATGGTGCAGAAACTGCTTCAAAAGAAGATTTCATGCCCTTTAGCTTTTCTTCAACATCAAAAGCAGATGCTCCTGTGGTATTTGCCGGATACGGCTTTGATTTTAAAAACGATACCATTAATCGCAATGACTATTCCGGAATTGACGTTAAAGCCAAATGGGCTTTGATTTTCAGGGGAAATCCGTTATCAGTTGACCAAAAAAATGCTTTATCCGCGTTTGAAAAAGACCGGGACAAAGTAATGCTGGCAAAAGATAAAGGGGCTGTAGGTGTTTTGATGGTATCAGGCAACAAATTTGATACGAGTGACGAATTAAATGCTATGTCAATAAATTTGTCTGAAGTGGGTATCCCCTGTTTTCAGATTACAAGGATCTTTGCTGATAAAATTCTTGCTTCCAGCGGAACAACAATATCACAACTTGAAGATCAATTGTTTCAGAAACAATTAGTTAAGTCTTTTGAAATAAAAATCCAATTAAAAGGAATTACAGAAGTAAATCTCCAAAAAACCAAAACGGGAAATGTAATTGCTTATTTAAAAGGGAGTAATCCTGCACTTGCCGAAGAATATATTGTTATTGGCGCACACCATGATCATCTTGGAATGGGTGGACAAGGCAGTTCATCAAGGATGCCGGATACCGTGGCAATCCATTACGGAGCAGATGATAATGCTTCCGGAGTTGCAGCTATATTGGAAATAGCTGAAAAATTCAGCAGACTAAAGCCAGGAAGAAGCATAATTTTCACAACTTTTGGCGCTGAAGAAAAGGGATTAATCGGATCAAATTATTTCACATCCAATTCACCCGTTCCACTTGATAAAATAGAGCTTATGCTTAACGTGGATATGGTGGGTCGCTTAAGTGATTCAAGTCTGCAAGTTAGCGGAGTCGGAACCGCACCTGAGTTTAAGTCAATTTTCCAGGAAACTGAAAAACACTCACCGTTTCGTTTTAGCCTGAGTGAAGCCGGTTACGGACCTTCTGATCACGCTTCTTTTTATGCCAGGGATAAGCCGGTATTATTTTTTTCTACCGGGGCACACCAGGATTATCATACTCCTAATGATAAAGCAGATTCCATTAATATTGAAGGATTAAAAGACATAACTTCGTATATATCTGAACTGGCCTTATATTTTTCTAACCTTGAATCCGGACTCACATTTCAGGAGGCAGGTCCGAAAGAATCTACTTCCGGACGATACAGAGGTAAAGTAACATTGGGAATTATGCCGGATGTATCGGGAACTGGAAATGAAGGGCTGAAGGTTCTGGCAGTGACGACAGGCAAACCGGCCGCAACCGCAGGAATGAAAAAAGGAGATTTAATTACCGCAATTGACGGAAAACCCGTAGGAAATATTCAGGACTATATGTTCCGGCTTGGACATTTAAAACCTGGCGACAGAGCGATGGTGACTATTTTAAGGAACGGAGATAAATTAGAATTACTTGTTCAGTTGTAGTTATTAGACCGCATATTATTGCAAAATTGACGTTTATTACATAATGGTATTAAAAATTATAATGTTTTGTTATTGCGGATCTTCAATGGCAGATTTATAGGTATTCATGTTAAGCCTCAACAATCCGAAATCTTAATAATTGCAATAAATTGTCTGTTTTAAATTTAATTGATAAGTGGGCGAACCAATATAAATATTAAGAAAATACCAATGGGAAAGAAAGCGGTTTTTTGGACACTAACAGTTATAATAACCTTATTTACTGCTTATTATCAGCGAACAACAGGTCCAACCTATCCGAAGGGTTTTAAGGTTCTGATCGACAGCACCGAATACAAATACTCCCTGCCCCGCAGTCAGAACGGATATACAGATTGCGCGGTTAAAATAGGCCTGGCAGACCCGATGATCACCGGAAAGGTAATTTACCGTCGATTTCCTACCACCGATCCCTGGGATACAATAAGTTTTAACCGGGAAGCTGAAACACTTATAGCCTGGTTACCAAAGCAAAAAGCTGCAGGTAAATTAGAATATAAAGTAGAATTGTACAAAAATGAAGAATTATTGAAAGTTATTAATAATGAGGTAATTATTATTCGATTTAAGGATAATGTTCCGGCCTATGCTTTAATTCCTCATATCATTTTTATTTTTGCTGCCATGTTATTATCGACCCTGGCCGGGTTTTTTGCCCTGGGTAATATATCATCCTACCGGTTTTATACCGGATTAACTTTGATTATGTTTTTATTGGGTGGAATGATTTTTGGACCAATTGTACAGAAATTTGCATTTGGAGAATACTGGACAGGTTTTCCTTATGGTAAAGACCTGACCGACAATAAAGCTTTAATTGGTTTTATTGCATGGATCATCGCCTGGCTTGGAAACCGTAAAAAAGAGAGAAGGTACCTGGTAATCATTGCAGCAATCATAGTATTGGTAATTTCTTATATTCCTCACAGTACCAGGGGTTCAGAACTGGATTATGGTTCCGGAAACATAAAAACCGGTATGATTTATTTATCCGGGATTTTTTCGGGTGTTCTCTTTCAGAGGGACAAAGGAGGAAACGGATTAACAGGGTAACGAGTTAGGAAGTTACGGAGTTACGGAGTTACGGAGTTACGGAGTTTCAGACGCTATGGATTTCGATGATATTATTGTAATCCATCCTAATAATAGCCTATTTTTAGGAAATGACCCATTTAATTTAAATCCGCTGATTAATTTTAACAAAAAATAAGCTGCAATGCAGCAATCCGGGTTTTCTTAACGTCTTTATTACGAAAAGATGAAGAAAGGCAATCAATACCTTAATTTACATGAGCAGCTTTTAAGAGAATGCAGGCAAGGAAACCGTAAATCTCAGTTTGAAATATATAAGCTTTATTACAAAGCTATGTTTAATACAAGCTTCCGGATTGTAAATAATTTTCCGGATGCTGAGGATATCATGCAGGAATCTTTTTTGAAAGCTTTTCAAAATTTAGATAAATATAAGGGTGAAGTGAGTTTTGGAGCCTGGCTTAAAAGAATTGTCGTTAACCGGTCTCTCGATTATCTGAGAAAAAGGAAAGTCGATTTTGTTGAAATAGAAAATGAACCTGAAATTATTTCAGAAGTTGAACATGAAAGTTCCTGGGAGGTTGAAGAGAATACCCGATATGAAACTGTAATTAAAGAAATCAATAATCTGCCTGAAGGATATAAAATTATATTAACTCTCTACCTCTTAGAAGGTTACAATCATAATGAAATTGCAGAAATGATGAAAATATCTCCCTCTACTTCACGATCTCAATTTAACAGGGCAAAAAAGCGATTAATTGATACTATTAATAAGAGAGGAACTTAAAATGAAACCCTCATGCACTGACGTACACAACAAGGACATGAAAATACATGAGGGTTCTCCCGCTCAAGCGGGACAGGCTATGAGAAACAACTTAATATACAATAACATAACTCAAATATTTTCTCATGAATAGACTTGATCAATTTATTGATATCCATAGAGATAAAATGGATATCCTGGAGCCGGATGAAGGACATTTCACCCGATTCCGGGAGAAGCTCAACAAAGGAAAAAATGCTTCATTAAAATGGATATTACGTATAGCCTCAGTAATATTTATTGCCGCATTAGTTTCTATAAATCTCTTACATTTTCGCTCGAAAAGTGGTAATAATTTGCCATACGAACTGAAAGAGACAGCCTGGTTCTACAATTCACGCTCGGAAAAACTTTTATCAGAGATTCAAAATATTGAATTTATTAACAGTTCTGAAAAGCATTTGATTTTAAAAGATATCCGGAGCTTTGATCAGGAATATGAAATAATCCTTGAAAATTTAAAAAAATACCCGGGTGATGAAAGGTTGATTAATGCCTTTATTGATTATCACAGGTCAAGAACCCAATTCCTGGAAGAGATTCTGGTACAGATCCATGCAACAAATCTAATTATGATATAAAAAATGAAAACATTTAAAAAAATTCATGTCTGTCTCGTTGCGTTCGGACTTGTTATATGCGGATTTGCATCTGCACAAACGCAATCCAGGGAAATTAAAAAGGATTTCCAAATAAATAAAGGGGATTTATTGGAAATCGAAAATAAATTCGGCGATATTGATGTTCAGAGCTGGGATAAACCTGAACTTTCGATATCTGTAAAACTCTCTGCTGATGCGAAAAGCGATGCATCTGCAAAAAGTATCATCGATAAAATGTCTGTTGAAATTAAGCAGGAAAATAATACCATTACGGCACGCACAGTTTTTAACAATGAATCGGGCATGAGTCAGGGAAACCGATTTGCAATAAATTATACCGTTTATGTTCCAAAATGGATGAACCTGAATCTTGTAAACAAGTTTGGCAATATTCATATTGATGAAATTTCAGGATTGGTAAATATTGATTTAAAACATGGCGATCTTAGAATAATGTCACTTCTTAGGGATAATGAAAAACCATATAATCAGATCGTTATGGCTTTTTCCAATGGGATCATCGACCATGCAGGATCTTTAAACCTGATTCTTTCTTTTTCAAAGCTTGAAGTGGAAGAAGCAGATATTTTTGTTGTAGAAACTAAATATTCCGGAATTAATGCTATTATATGCAATTCCTTTACATGTGAGTCGAAATACGACAATTTCAAACTGAATGAGGTAAGGAACTTATCTGGTATGCTTCAGTATTCAAATCTTCGTGTTGGCAAATTCTCCGGAAACCTTGAATTGGAAAGTACCTATACCGGTGTAAAACTGGATCAGGTCCTTCCTTCTTTTGAAAGCATGAAGATTACAAATGTTAGAGGAAGTTATAAAATCGGTGTACATCCGGAAACCTCATTTGACTTTAATGGTACATCAAGCAGGGGGGAAATTAATTTAGAGGGATTTGATATATTGGAAAAAAAGACTGATGGAAACACCAAAACTATTCGTGCAGTGGGTGGAACAGAGGGTACAGGAAAGTTTATTAATGTCTCTGTGGAAGCAGGTTCGGTGAGTTTGTTTAAGAATTGAAGGAGAAGTCGGAAGATGGAAGACGGAAGTCGGAAGTCGGAAGTCGGAAGATGGAAGACGGAAGTCGGAAGACGGAAGTCGGAAGACAGAAGTCGGAAGACGGAAGACGGAAGACGGAAGATGGAAGTCGGAAGATGGAAGATGGAAGAGTTGAGATAGAATTATTATAAAACTTTAAGTATGAGAATATATTCGTATTTATTAATATTAACATGGATTGTCTCGTCGTGCTCGCCGGGTGAAATAAATAATACAAATCAGGGTAAGTTTGCTATTGTAATTCATGGAGGAGCCGGACAAATGGATCCTTTAGAAATGAGTATTGAAGTACAAAACAGTTACACAGCTGCGCTGGATACTGCCTTAGACCTGGGATTAAAAGCACTGGAGGCAGGCAAAAGTTCACTGGATGCCGTAGCTGAAGTAATTGTTTACATGGAAGACAATCCTTTGTTTAATGCAGGGAGAGGCGCTGTTTTTGCCCATAATGGCAGGAATGAGCTGGATGCGTCCATAATGTCAGGAATTGATTTGAGCGCAGGAGCGGTAACCGGCGTCACCGATGTAAAAAACCCAATATTGCTTGCTCTTAAGGTGAAAGAAAAATCAAAACACGTAATGTTGTCGGGGTCAGGTGCATCTCAATTCGCAAGGGAACAGGGCTTAGAAATGGTGGATAGTTCCTGGTTTTTTACTGAAAAAAATTTCAGGAGTCTGAAAAATGCCCTTGAAAAGGAAAAGGTCATTACAATGGATTCCTTACTCATCACCGGCTATAAATATGGAACCGTAGGTTGTGTTGCCCTGGATAAAAACGGGAACCTTGCCGCGGGAACATCTACCGGGGGGATGACTAATAAAAAATATGGTCGTATTGGCGATTCACCGGTTATTGGTGCTGGTACCTTTGCAAATAATAAGACCTGCGCGGTTTCTTGTACCGGGCACGGTGAGTTTTTTATACGTTATACTGTTGCCCATGATATCTCCGCTCAAATGGAATATAAAAAGTGTTCAGTTCAGGAATCAGCACATGAGGTTATATTTAATAAACTGGAACCTGTAAAAGGTTCTGGTGGTGTAATTTGTCTGGATAAATCCGGTAACTGCGCTATGGAGTTTAACACATCAGGAATGTTCAGGGCATATGGAAATTCAAGGGGAGAAAAAATTGTAAGGATATTTAAGGAAGATTAATCTATGAAAACTTTGGACTGTTACAATTCAAAAGAAAATTTAGAGTTATCACTTTTCTTCTGACCTGTTTTAAAAATAAGAGCCTGAGTTATATAAACCCGGGTACCCAGAGATTCGGGACGTTTTTCACCCTTTACAACCAGCCTTATCTTGTGTTCTCCGGGTTGCAGCTTCATCACATGCCACATGCTTGTTGTATGTTCCTGATTTGCATAATGGTAATATGTATCTATACTGCGGTGCAAAATATCATCAACATAAATGTCGGCTTTTCCACCGTCTTTATACCAGTTACCCTCTAACGAAATACCTGTTCCCGTGAAAACTATTTCAAGTTCATCTCCTTCCGTTTCAGCATACACCGACTGCTTTCTTATTCTCTTATCATTATGTGAATATATTTCGAACGATTTCCAATTGCCTTTAAATATCCATGCATTTTCATCAAAAACCGATACAGCTTTATCAAAAGCAACATCAGGGTAAGATACTTCCAATTCCGGCGCTAAAGGTGACTGAGTTTTGATCCTTATTTTCTGATCTGTTACTTTTCCTCCATTTCTGACAATTAAATCGAGAGCGTATTTTTTGGTACTGTTAACGGCCGTGTTAAAGGTATAATTCGTATTAATAAACATCGAATCAGCAACTTCTTTTACCCCTTTCTGCATATCCGTTGGCAGACCACTAAATCCTTTTATTACGCCAAGAACTGCCATTGCATTTGATGGATTACAATCGGAATCCTGACCACATCGGGTTGATATTTCAAGGGTTTTCAGGGGATCTCCCTCGCCGTATAATAAGCCCATTACGATATAAGCGCCATTAAGTTTAGCATCAATATTAAATGCAGAACCTGCTCCGCAGATATCAACATCTCCCCATTTACTTTCAAGTTCATCCCAGGCGGATCGCCAGTCGGAAGGATATTGACTATATAAATTTATAACATCCCTAACAATTTTATTATAATCACTTTCTGCAGGTATTGACAGAAGTGCCTTTTCAATAATTTTTAAAATATTTGATTCGAAATAAGCATCAGAATATAGAGCTGCAACAAAAATACCACCATATAATCCATCACCATAATTCATAATCCGGCCAATTTTATCAGCTATTTCTGAGGCTGTTTTTGGCATACCAGGGCACATAAAACCAATATAATCAGACTCAATCTGAAAATCAATGTCATCGGCATGCATGCTATATTCCGGGCTACCGGAAGCGGGAGGAAAAATACTATCAAAGTAATTCTTTCTTGCCTGCATGTTAGCGTGCCACAACTGATAACCTGCCTTGGCGAACATTTCGTGGAACTTAATAGCAGGAGCCTCGAAACCATATTGATCCATTGTCATTAAGAACGTTAATTGGACATAAATATCATCCTGCCACATACTTTGCCATATATCAGATGGTTTCCATTTTATTGAATCTTCATAAATCCGTTGCTGAGCCCTGAATTCTGTTGGAGCGCCATATGTAACTCCAATCATTTTTCCTGCCCATCCTCCGGCAATTTTATCCAATAACACTTCCGGACTGAGAGTTCTGAATCCATTTGAAGCGTTTTTACAGGATACTAATGTGAGTAGTATTAAAATCAGTAGTTTGGCGATACGAAGTTTTTTCATGATTATTGAATTATTTATTAAACTTAATTTCTAACCTCCTGAAAAAGGCCATAGTAGCTAGTAATACCAGGGTACCAAATGCTGCCTGAACATGCATGGTTTTCTGCATACCCATGAGATCCTTCAGATATCCAATAATCAGGTAACCAAAAGTTAGTCCGGCTCCGAAATGAAAAGCCCAGATCATGGATTGTCCTGTTGTACTGAGTTCGGGTGGGGTATGAGATTGAACATATTGTACCGCGCCCACAAGAAAAAATGAAATGGTGAACCCATGAAGGATGCCAAAAATTAAGGCAATCTCAGGATTAGAGATAAAACCATATAAAACCATCCTGAGAATTGAAACAAACATGGCGAGAAGGATCACAAATTCCGGACTGGTTCTTTTCACCAGTTTAATTCCGAAAAGGAAGAAGGGTATTTCGAATCCTGCCTGAATGGCAAACGCAATTCCTATTAGTTTGTTAGTTGCTCCTATTTCGATATAGTAAAGGTTAATAAACTGATGCAAGGGAGAAATGCTGATTCCGTAAAACAGCATCAAAAAAAAGAAAGATACAACCACCCTGTTTTGCATGAAGGTTTTTAAACTTTTGAAATTTACAAGGTTTCTGCCAGTAACTGGTTTAGGCGGAAGTGTAATAATATTTATAACCAATACTATCGAAAAAAGAATGGCGGCAATACTAAAGATTATCTCCGTGTTTTTCATCGCAAAATATCCGACAGTGAGTGCGGTAAGAGCGTATCCGGCAGAACCCCACAGTCGGAATTTTCCGTAGGAAAGGTCAGACCGGATACGGACAAGTCCAAGAGTCATACCATCGACAACTGTGCCCATAGGTTGTTGAAAGAGTGATATAAGTAATACCAGAACCAGAATTCCAAAATATGCAGTAATGTAAGACAAAGAAAGTACAATTAGAGCACAAAGGGCAGAAAGTAACAGAAGAATACGATAACTACCACGACGATCGGCCATCATACCCCAGAAAGGAACCGCCAAAGCGCTTGTGGAAATAAAAACAGCGTTCAAAGTGCCAATTTGAAATCCGGAAAATCCCAAATTGGAGAGGTGTACATTAAAAAAGGCCAACCATGAAGCAAAAGCTGAATACAGCAGAAAGTAGAACAATGGAAGTTTGATGGTTTCCTTCACGGGGCATGGATGATTTGTAGATTTATATTACAAATATAGAATTAGAATTTAGAATTTAGAATTTAGAATTTAGAATTTAGAGTTATGAGTTTAAAATGATTTTTTCTTCTACATTCTGAATTCTAAATTCTAACTTTATATCAAACCTGCAAACGACTACGAAATGGCTCAAAGGTCATAAAATCGGCATGGTGCACAATGCAGGCTTCCGTGGTACGTTTTACCATATCGCCTTCACCGGCATGGGTTGCAATGATATGGCATACTTCAGGGGGCAAGCCACAGGCTTCTGCAAGTGAAACACCACTGAACGGATGTCTGAGGTATTTTCCATAATTTCCCTGGACAGCCTTTCCATCTTTTAATTCATATTCAAGGAGTTTACCCACGTCGGCAAGGATGGCGCCTGCAATAAGTACATCCATATTTACCGGGAGATCAGCGCCGAAAAATTCATTTGACTTCTCCCCCGCTTCCCGGACGATATGCACCACGCATCGCTTATGTGCCATAAAGGTGACTTTAATTCCGGGTACCAGCAAGGTGAAGGGGATAGAATTCAAATCGTTAATGGTTAGCATACTTCGCTCTAAGGCAAGCTCCCATGTACGAGCTGTTTTTTCTCTCAGGACATCATCTTTAATCCATTTCAGTTCTGGCCAGAGTTTATTGATTTGTTTGTCCATGGCAGTTTTTGTATTAAGTTAGATTTGACGGCTCAAGGTGCTGGCATGATGATGACGACCTTATAAATTCGATATAATTGCATCTGCCATCTGGCGTGTTGAGGCTGCTCCTTTCTCTATTACATCTGGATTTCCGGTCATTTTCATCATATCGTAAGTTTTAACTTTTCCATCTATAATTACTTTTGCAATTGCCTCTGAAATGCAAACTGATATCTGCTTTTCACCGATGTGCTCAAGCATCATGCAGGCAGAGGCAATCATCGCGATAGGATTAACAATTGAAACCGGGTAATTAGCGTATTTAGGGGCCGAACCATGAGTGGGTTCAAAGACAGAAACATTTTCACCCAGGTTCGCGCTGCAAGCGAATCCGAGTCCGCCGATGAGCCCTGCAAATCCATCTGAAACAATATCCCCAAACATATTGCCTGCAACGATGACACCATAATCTTCAGGGTTTTTGGTAAGCCACATCATTTGTGCATCGATGTTCGTGTTCCAGAGTTCAATTTCCGGAAAATCGGATTTTTGTATTTCATGGGCCAGCTTGTACATCATGCCTGAAGTTTCGCGAATTACATTAGGCTTTTCACATACTGTGACAGATTTATATTTGTATTTTCGGGCATGATTAAATGATGCTCTCAGAATACGTTCGGTGGCTTTGCGACTAAATATTCGTGTAGAAACAGAAAGTTCCTCTTTGGGTACATTTCCGAAATTCTGAACAAATTTCGGATGGGATCTTAGTCCCTGGTAAACCAGATCCGGGGGATTTGTCCATTCCACCCCACCGTATAAACCTTCTGTATTCTGGCGAAAGATTACAACATCCACCAGCGGTTCTTCAACAGTATTTCCAACACCCCGGCGAATGAAATTCAGTGGATTACCTTTATAGGTTTTACATGGACGTATACATATATCGAGGTTGAAATACTGACGAAGACTGACGATAGGACTGGAATAAATTAAACCTTTACCTTTAAGATTATCGGACAACTCATTAGCGGCTGCATCTTTCGGTTTGGAGGTTATGGCTCCAAAGAGTCCTGTTTTATGCTCCTCCAAAAGTTTTAAGGTGCGCCCGGGTAAGGGATTGCCTTCATTCACCCAGAAATCCCAGCCAATATCTCCTTCCACGTAATTTGCATGAAAACCCGCTGCATCCATTACGCGGATTGCTTCTTCAAGTACTACCCTTCCTATGCCATCGCCTGGCAAAGCTACGATTGTCTTTTTCATTGTAATTTATAATTTATTTTTGAAACGTAAATCTACCAATAAAAAACCAACCTGATATTGTTGTAAAACCTATTTATAAGCAGTATTTTGTTGAACATAATTATTTGAACCTAATGAAAATAATGAGCAATCATCAGCCAACTGCGCTTTGGAAGTATTTTGAGGAAATATGCAGAATACCCCGCCCTTCGAAAAAGGAAGAACAGATAAGATTATTCCTGGTAAAATATGCTGAAAATAACCATCTGGAATATGTTGTCGATAATGCCGGTAACCTGCTGATAAAGAAGCCTGCCACAAAAGGGATGGAAAAACGAATGACAGTAGTTCTTCAGTCGCACCTGGATATGGTTTGTGAAAAAAACTCAGATAATAAGCATGATTTTGAAAAAGATCCAATTCAGATTTCTATCGAGGGAGAATGGATCAAGGCAAGAGGTACAACACTGGGAGCTGACGATGGAATAGGTATTGCGGCTCAATTGGCTGTACTTGATGCAACAGATATCAGTCATGGACCTGTTGAATGCTTATTTACCGTGGATGAAGAAACCGGTCTCACCGGAGCTTGTGAACTTGAGAAAGATTTTTTTACGGGAAAAATCCTGCTAAATCTGGATTCGGAAGATGAAGGGGAAATTTTTATCGGATGTGCAGGAGGTAATGACACAAATGCGGTCTTTACCTTTCATCCAAAAAAACTACCTGCCAAACATCTGGCTTTCGAAATACTGGTTAAAGGACTCAAAGGAGGACATTCGGGGGATGACATCCATAAAGGTCTTGGTAACTCAAATAAGATCCTCAACAGGTTTTTATGGAACATTTCCCGGGATTTTGGAGCCAGGCTTGCACATTTCGATGGCGGAAATTTACGTAACGCTATTGCAAGAGAAGCAAAAGCAATATTCACCATTGAACCTGAGCATTATGAAGCCTGTAAAGTATATTTCGATCAGTTTGCTGCAACAGTTAAAGAAGAACTGAAGGTTACTGAACCTGGCCTTTCCCTAAGTCTAAACCGTTCAGATCCACCAGAAATCGTTATAAACAGGAAAACACAGGCACGACTGCTTAATAGCCTGTATGCTTGTCCGCACGGGGTCATTGAATGGAGTCGGGAGATGCCCGGCCTGGTAGAGACCTCAACAAATCTGGCTTCGGTTAAATTCGTTAATGAGAATGAGATAATAGTTACAACCAGTCAGAGAAGTTCCGTTGATTCCGCCCGAAAGGATATTTCCGACCGGGTTCAAAGTATTTTCGAAGTTGGAAAAGCCCGTGTTACTCGTACAACAGGATATCCCGGGTGGAAACCCAATATTGAAAGTCAGGTTTTAAAAATTACCAGCGAATGCTATAAAGACCTGTTTGGAACTGATCCCGTCGTAAGAGCGATTCACGCCGGACTCGAATGTGGACTCTTTTTGGAAAAATACCCGTATCTCGATATGGTTTCATTTGGACCTACTATCCGGGGAGCCCATTCACCTGATGAAAGGCTTCATATTCCATCAACTTTAAAATTCTGGAAATTGCTGCTTGCAGTATTGCAGAAGATACCTGAAGAATAGTGGTTTAGGAGTTTATAGGGTTGTTTATTCACCATGTATGCTAAGGGCTATTACTGCCCTTTTCCTAAACACCTGATTACCAAAAACCTGATAGCCTGAAAATCTTTAATCCACCGGTTCGAAATCTGATTTTCTGACCCCACAAACCGGACAAATCCAGTTCTCCGGGATATCTTCAAAAGCTGTTCCCGGAGCGATACCCCCATCGGGATCGCCTTCTTCCGGATCATATACGAAACCACATACAGTGCATTTATATTTTTGCATCTATTATAAGACTAAGATAAAAGGGCAAAGATAAAAGATAAAAGGACAAAGATAGAAGGTTAAAGGATAAAGGTTAAAGGATAAAGGTTAAAGGATAAAGATGAATGCTTTAAAAAATATTCCATTCTGGATCAAAACCTTTTATCGATTCAGTTTTCGATAATACTGTGAATTCAGAATATGTAAAACGCTTATAAATTGAGAAATCTTTGTAAG
>CAYGFI010000136.1:0-13451 GCA_964349045.1 uncultured Chitinophaga sp. | reverse complement strand
TAATAATATATATTTGTCCTCTCGAAATTTACAGAATTCCAAGGTCGTAACTCTATCAGAATTAAATACTTACGATATAATGAATGCAACAACAGTGTTGTTTGTAAAGAGTTCGCTTGATGTGTTACAGGGAAATTAGAAGAAATATTAAGTACAATAAGCAATGGATATTTTAATAAAGCCGATCGTTACCGAGAAACTTACCGCACAGGCTGAAAAGCTTAATCGCTATGGGTTTGTTGTAGAAAAAAGGGCAAATAAATTGCAGATTAAAAAAGCAGTTGAAGATATGTATAAAGTAAAGGTCTCATCTGTTAACACGATGCGTTATGCCGGCAAAGCAAAAAGCCGGTTTACAAAGAGCGGTGTGATCAGTGGTAAGTCACCGAACACAAAAAGGGCAGTTATTACATTAGCCAAAGGAGAGACTATTGATTTTTATAGCAATATTTAAATAAAATGGCAGTAAGAAAATTAAAACCTGTAACACCAGGTCAGAGATTCAGGATAATGTCAGGTTTTGATGAGATCACAGCATCATCACCTGAAAAAAGTCTGCTTGCACCGATTAAAAAATCCGGGGGAAGAAATAACACCGGTAAAATGACAATCAGGTATGTAGGTGGCGGACATAAGAAAAAATACAGGATCATCGACTTTAAAAGAGATAAAGATAATATTGCCGGAACTGTTAAGACAATTGAATACGATCCTAATCGTTCTGCCAGAATAGCTCTTATTGTTTATGCTGATGGAGAAAAAAGATACATTTTAGCTCCGGCAGGATTGGTTGCAGGTCAGACTATTATTTCCGGCGAAGATGTTGCACCAGAAATAGGTAATGCCCTTCCCCTGTCTAAAATTCCCCTGGGATCAATTATTCATAATATAGAACTAAGGCCCGGACAGGGCGCTACTCTGGCAAGAAGCGCCGGTACGTCGGCCCAGCTTACTTCAAGAGATGGTAAATACGGGATCATTAAACTTCCTTCAGGTGAAATCCGGATGATACTGGTAACATGCAAAGCTACAGTCGGAGCGGTTTCAAATTCAGATCACGGTCTTACCCGGTCCGGAAAAGCAGGTCGCTCACGGTGGCTCGGAAGAAGGCCAAGAACCAGGGGTGTTGTTATGAACCCGGTCGACCATCCTATGGGTGGTGGTGAAGGCAGAGCTTCCGGAGGTCACCCCAGATCGAGGAAAGGTATACCTGCTAAAGGTTATAAGACCCGGGCTAAAAAGAATATGTCCAATAAGTATATTTTAGAAAGAAGAAAAAAATAAAATAATAGAATATGAGCCGTTCACTGAAAAAAGGTCCTTTTATTGATTTTAAATTGGAGAAAAGAGTACTCGACATGACTGAATCGGGTAAGAAACAAGTAATTAAGACCTGGTCAAGACGTTCTGTTATCTCTCCCGATTTTGTGGGTCAGACGATCGCAGTTCATAACGGTAATAAATTCATCCCTGTTTATGTGACTGAAAATATGGTTGGCCATAAACTCGGCGAGTTCGCTCCCACCAGGATATTCAGAGGTCACGGTGGTAAGCAGAAATAATAACAGAGAATTCAGAAAACTTACAGTACAATGGGTGCAAGAAAAAGAATAAGTGCCAATAAAATTAAAGAGGACAACAAGAATACTACTTTTGCCAGTCTTAACAGTGTTCCTACTTCTCCCCGTAAAATGCGGCTCGTAACAGATCTTATCAGAGGTCTTGAGGTTAACAAAGCTTTGGATATTCTCAAATTTACCGAGAAAGAAGCGGCTAAAAGAGTTGAAAAACTTCTTCTCTCGGCAATTTCCAACTGGCAGGTTAAAAATGAAGGTGTTCGTATAGAAGACACAAAAATTTATGTAAAAGAAGTTTTTGTCGATCAGGGGAAAACACTTAAAAGATTGCGCCCGGCGCCTCAGGGACGTGCTCACAGGATCAGAAAAAGGTCGAACCACGTTACTATAATTCTGGACAGCCTGAATAATAACGAAATTGAAACAACTAAATAATAATGGGACAGAAAGTTAATCCGATTTCAAATCGACTTGGTATAATCAGGGGCTGGGATTCAAACTGGTATGGCGGAAGAGATTATTCTTCCAAACTGATTGAAGATACAAAGATCCGTGAATATCTGAGCGCTCGTCTGGCAAAAGCCAGCATCTCGAAAATCGTTATCGAACGTACTTTGAAACTCATAACAGTTACCGTGAACACTGCCCGTCCGGGAATTATCATTGGAAAAGGCGGACAGGAAGTTGACAAGCTGAAAGAGGAATTGAAAAAAATAACCAAAAAGGAGGTTCAGATTAATATTTATGAAGTGAAGCGACCGGAGCTTGATGCTACCATTGTTGGAAATAATATTGCCAGACAGATTGAAGGGAAAATCTCATACAGAAGAGCCATTAAAATGGCTATGGCTTCAACCATGCGGATGGGTTCCGAGGGTATCAAAGTCATGATATCCGGTCGGTTAGGCGGCGCTGAAATGGCTCGTAATGAAACACTGAAAGAAGGAAGAATCCCATTGCATACACTGCGCGCAGATATTGATTATGCGCTTGCTGAAGCACATACTAAGGTGGGCGTTATCGGAGTGAAAGTGTGGATATGCAATGGCGAAGTATATGGGAAAAGAGATCTTTCCCCGAATATTGGCGCCAAAAACGTAAAACCAAAACCCGGTTTCAGGAAAAAAAGAAAATAGTCGGAAACTTTTGAAAAGCATATAAAGAAATGTTACAACCTAAAAGAACCAAATTCAGGAGAGCGCAAAAAGGTAAGATGAAAGGAAACGCTCAGCGTGGCCATGAGCTTGCTTTCGGTTCATTCGGGATTAAAGTCCTTGAAGAAACCTGGCTTACCGGCCGTCAGATTGAAGCTGCCCGGCAAGCCGTTACCCGTCACATGAAAAGGGAAGGGCAGATTTGGATCCGGGTTTTCCCCGATAAGCCTATTACCAAAAAACCCGCTGAGGTCAGAATGGGTAAAGGAAAAGGTGCACCCGAAGGTTTTGTTTGTCCCATCACTCCGGGAAGGATTATTATTGAAGCAGAAGGTGTTCCCTTTGATGTGGCTAAAGAAGCTCTGAGACTGGCGGCACAAAAATTACCGGTTACAACCCGTTTCGTGGTAAGACGTGATTATGTAATGAAATAAAGATTAAAAAAATATCCGGATGAAGAATTCTGAGATCAAAGAACTGAGTACTAAAGAACTGAAAGAAAGGATTGATTCCGAAAAGGAATTGCTGGTGCGCCTGCGACTTAATCATGCCGTTTCACCACTTGATAATCCTATTAAAATCAGAGACTCAAGAAAAAATGTAGCCAGAATGAATACCGAGCTGGTTAAGAGACTATCAACAGAAAATACCAAAAGTTAAAACTCTCACATGGAGAATACAAGACAATTAAGAAGAGAACGTGTTGGTGTCGTTGTCAGCAATAAAATGGGAAAATCCATAATCATTGCTGTACACACTAAAGCTAAACACCCTATTTACGGGAAATTCGTAAATAAGACATCGAAATTCATGGCTCATGACGAGAAAAATGAATGTAATATTGGTGATACCGTTAAAATAATGGAGACCAGACCATTAAGCAAAAACAAAAACTGGAGATTAGTGGAAATTATTGAAAGAGCCAAGTAATCATGATACAGCAAGAAAGCAGACTCGGAGTAGCCGACAATAGCGGAGCAAAAGAAGTACTTTGTATACGTGTACTGGGAGGAACAGGCAGACGCTATGCCTCTATTGGCGACAAAATCGTTGTCTCAATTAAAAGTGCAACCCCTTCCGGGGAAGTAAAAAAAGGTACCGTTAGTAAAGCCGTTGTGGTGCGTACTAAAAAAGAAATCAGACGGCCGGATGGTTCATATATCCGGTTTGACGACAATGCTGTTGTCCTCCTGAACAATGTCGATGAAATGCGTGGCACACGTATTTTCGGACCTGTTGCCAGGGAACTACGTGACAAATACATGAAAATTGTTTCACTCGCACCTGAGGTGTTGTAAATTTTAAAGATTATCCCAATGCAAAGGAAATTTCATATTAAAAAGGGTGATTTGGTAATCGTAAACTCTGGCGAATCTAAAGGTCTTCAGGGTCGGATTCTCGAAGTTCTTTACACAAAAGAAAGAGCTATCGTGGAAGGTGTGAATATGGTATCGAAATCTACCAAACCAAACGCGAAAAGCCCTCAGGGCGGAATTGTCAAAAAAGAAGCTCCGGTCCATATTTCAAACCTTAACCTGGTTGATCCTTCTACCGGTAAAGCTACCCGTATCGGCAGAAAACTTAACGATAAAAGTAAATTAGTAAGGTATTCTAAAAAATCAGGAGAGGAGATCAGGTAATGTCATATACACCCACATTTGAAACCAGGTACAGGGAAGAGGTCGCTCCTGCATTGATGAAGAAATTCAATTATAAAAGCGCAATGCAGGTTCCCCGGATTTTGAAAATAGCGATTAATTCCGGAGTAGGAGATGCTATTGCTGATAAAAAACTCATTGAAACAGCGATGGAAGAAGTATCGAATATTGCCGGACAGAAGGCTGTTCAAACGATGTCAACCAAAGATATATCCAACTTTAAACTCAGGAAAGGAATGCCTATCGGAGTTAAAGTTACCCTTCGCAGAGACAAGATGTATGAATTCATGGAGAGGCTCATTAATACGTCTCTTCCCAGGATTCGCGACTTTAACGGAGTCAGCAATAAATTCGATGGACACGGAAATTATACCCTGGGAATTACGGAACAGATCATTTTCCCTGAAATCGATATCGATAAGATCAATAAGATCATGGGATTGGAAATTACTTTCGTTACTTCAGCTAAAACTGATGAAGAAGGGTTCGCCCTTTTAAAAGAATTCGGATTACCATTTAAAAAATAAATATACCGCTTGTATGGCTAAAGAATCAATGATTGCTCGTGAAGAAAAGCGCCGGATCCTGGTCGAAAGGTTCGCTCAGAAAAGAGCTAAACTTAAAGCAGAAGGTGATTATGTCGGTTTAAGCAGACTGCCAAAGAATTCAAATCCTATCAGGATGCATAACCGCTGTAAAATTACCGGCAGACCTAAAGGATATATCCGGCAGTTCGGAATCAGCAGGATCCAGTTCAGAGAAATGGCTTCTTCAGGATTAATTCCCGGGATAAAGAAAGCCAGTTGGTAAAATAATTGTAAATATCAGAAAGAATTAAAATTTAAACAGATGACAGATCCAATTGCAGATTATCTTACCCGGATAAGAAACGCAGTGATGGCAAAACACAGAGTTGTTGAAGTTCCTGCTTCAAGCATTAAAAAAGATATTACTAAAATCCTTTTCGAAAAGGGCTACATCCTCAATTATAAATTTGAGGAACAGGATGGCCCACAGGGTTTAATTAAAATCGCTCTTAAATACCATCCTGAAACGAAAACCCCTGCTATAAAAGGAATCAACCGGATCAGTAAACCCGGCTTACGAAAATATACCGGTAGCGATACTCTTCCAAGAGTCCTCAATGGTATGGGAATTGCCATTATTTCTACTTCACAGGGAGTAATGACCGATAAAGAAGCCCGCACACTCAGTATCGGTGGCGAGGTTTTATGTTATGTATATTAATAAAGAAAATTATCAATGTCAAGGATTGGAATTTTACCGATAGAAGTACCCCAGGGGGTTACTGTAACAGTTAGCGATGATAATATCGTTGAAGTTAAAGGACCTAAAGGACAACTGATACAGAAAGTCGACAAAGACATTAAAATCAGCGTTGAAGCTGATCATGTCATCGTATCCCGGCCTACTGATCAGAAACGTCATAAAGCAATGCATGGACTTTACCGTTCCCTGATCTACAATATGGTGTATGGCGTTTCTAAGGGATATAAAATAGAACAGGAACTGGTTGGTGTAGGTTACAGAGCTGAAGCTAAGGGTCAGATTCTCGAGCTTAGCATTGGCTTTTCACACGAGGTTCACATCCAGATGCCAAAAGAGATATCACTGGCTACTAAAACGGAACGACGCGCAAATCCAATTATTACACTGGAATGCGCCGATAAACAACTCATTGGTCATGTAGCTGCTAAAATCCGGTCCCTCAGGGCGCCTGAACCCTACAAAGGTAAAGGTATTAAATTTGTTGGCGAAGTTTTGCGCAGAAAAGCCGGTAAATCTGCAAGTGCATAATTGTTTAAATAGAATAAAATCATGTCTTTAACTAAACTGGAAAGAAGAATAAGAATCAAGCACAGGATTCGTAAAAGGTTATCCGGAGTTGCTGAAAGACCCAGAATGTCGGTCTACAGAAGCAATAAAGAAATCTATGTGCAACTGGTTGATGATGTACAGGGTAAAACCCTTATTGCAGCTTCATCCAGGGAAAAAGATATCGCTGAAAAGAAAGATATCACCAAAACCGAACAGGCAAAACTCGTTGGTAAACTGATCGCTGAAAAGGCTGCTGCCAATGGAATTTCAAGGGTTGTTTTTGATAGAAACGGTTACCTGTATCACGGCCGGGTGAAATGTCTGGCTGACGCTGCAAGAGAAAACGGACTTAAATTTTAATAAGAAATATGTCTACAAGCATTAGGAAAGTAAAAACCACAGATCTGGAATTGAAAGACAGATTAGTTAGTATCCAGCGTGTTACTAAAGTTACAAAAGGAGGCAGAACATTCAGTTTTTCAGCCATTGTTGTGGTAGGTGATGAAAATGGTATTGTTGGTTATGGCCTGGGTAAAGCTAACGAGGTTACAACCGCCATTGCAAAAGGAGTAGAAGATGCCAAAAAGAACCTCATCAGGATTCCTGTATTAAAAGGCACTATTCCTCATGAACAATATGCAAAATTTGGTGGAGCAAGCGTATTTCTGAAACCCGCATCAAGTGGAACCGGTGTAAAAGCCGGCGGCGCTATGCGCGCTGTTCTTGAGAGCGTTGGAATTCATGATGTGCTTGCAAAATCAAAGGGTTCTTCTAACCCCCACAACCTGGTAAAGGCAACTTTCAATGCTCTTCTCGAACTGAGAGATGCATATACGGTGGCTCAGCACAGAGGAGTTGAACTGAATAAAGTATTTAACGGTTAATAATCAGTTATTCGAAATGGCAAAGATCAAAATAACCCAGGTCAGGAGTAAAATCGGAAGTACCGAGAGACAAAAGAAAACCCTTACCGCATTGGGTCTTAAAAAAGTTAACGCCAGCGTTGAGGTTGAAGCCACTCCCCAGATTTTGGGTATGGTAGGCAAATTATCTCACCTGCTTAAAGTAGAAAAATTTTAATATTTATCATTTTATATCACAAAGAAATGGATTTGAGTAATTTAAAACCGGCAAAGGGATCAACTCATAGTAGTAAGCGAAAGGGACGCGGACAAGGGTCCGGAAGAGGCGGTACTTCAACTAAAGGACATAAGGGCGCCCAGTCCAGATCAGGGTATTCAAGAAAAGTCGGATTTGAGGGAGGCCAGATGCCTTTGCAGAGAAGAGTACCTAAATTCGGCTTTACCAATATTAACCGCAAAGAATTTAAAGGGATTAACATCAGTACGCTTCAATATCTTGCCGATAAAAAAGATCTGAAAGACATTGATATAGATACACTTATCGATGCCGGCCTGATCAATAAAAAAGCAAAAGTTAAAATACTCGGAAACGGAAATTTAACTACTAAACTTTCTGTTAAGGCACACGCATTTTCAAAGAAAGCTATTGAAGCTATTGAAGCAGCTCAGGGAACTGCCAACCTAATCTAACAATACCCGGTAACTGACGGGTTAATAAAAAAGACTGATGAGAGCTTTTATTGAAACTATAAAAAACATCTTTAAAATTGAGGAACTTAGACAGAGAATTCTCTATACTCTGGGAATTCTTTTAATTTATCGTCTGGGTTCTTTCATTGTTCTCCCGGGAATTGATCCTGATGCCCTTGCTGGGTTAAAGGCTCAAACCGAAGGAGGAGTAATGGGACTCCTTGATATGTTTAGCGGTGGCGCCTTCTCAAATGCCTCAGTATTTGGTCTGGGAATCATGCCTTACATTTCAGCCTCAATCGTTATTCAGTTACTCGGTATCGCGGTTCCTTATTTCCAGAGACTTCAGAAAGAAGGCGAAAGCGGCAGGCGGAAAGTAAACCAGATTACCCGATATCTCACCGTAGTTATTCTGCTACTTCAGGCTCCTGCCTATATTGCTAACCTCAGAGCTCAGGCTCCTGAAGCTTTTAGTCCCGCATTTTCACAACTGGCTTCAATTATTATTCTTACAGCCGGAACTATGTTTGTCATGTGGCTGGGTGAAAAAATTACAGACAAAGGTATAGGAAACGGGATCTCCCTCATTATTATGATAGGGATCATTGCCCGCTTTCCTTTTGCCATTATCGCGGAATTCAGCACCCGCCTTGAACAACAGGGTGGCGGACTTGTAGCATTTTTACTTGAAATTGTTTTCCTCTTCTTCGTATTCATGGCTACCATACTTTTGGTTCAGGGAACACGAAGAATTCCGGTTCAGTATGCAAAACGTATCGTTGGAAATAAACAATACGGAGGAGTCAGACAATATATTCCCCTTAAGGTAAATGCTGCAGGTGTAATGCCAATTATTTTTGCGCAGGCATTAATGTTTATCCCTATTACAATTGCAGGATTCGCCAACTCAGATGCTCTTACTGGTTTTGCGGCAGCATTTTCAACAATTACCGGATTCTGGTATAATTTTGTATTCGCTATTCTGATCATACTATTTACCTATTTCTATACCGCTATTACTATCAACCCCATGCAAATGGCAGAGGATATGAAGAAAAATGGCGGATTCATCCCCGGAATTAAACCGGGCAGAAAAACGGTTGAATTCCTTGATACCATTATGTCGAGGATTACTCTTCCGGGTTCCATATTCCTGGCTTTTGTAGCTATTATGCCAGCATTTGCAACAATTGCCGGAGTAAACAGTACCTTTGCACAATTTTATGGAGGTACTTCACTGCTGATTCTTGTTGGAGTAGTGTTGGATACATTACAGCAAATAGAGAGTCACCTTCTGATGAGACATTACGACGGGCTTATGAAATCAGGCCGTATTAAAGGGAGATCAGGCAGTTCAGCTTCAATTTAACCTGTGAATCAGGAGACGTTCTTTGATGATTATAATTAAAACAACTGAGGAGATCAATAAACTTCGCGAAAGTAATCAGCTCGTATCAAAAACACTTGCTGAAGTTGCAAAGCTTATCAAACCGGGTGTGACAACAGAAAAACTCGATCGGGTTGCTGAAGAATTTATCCGGGATAATAAGGCAATACCGGGATTCCTGCATTACAACGGATACCCGAAAACCCTTTGCACATCCGTCAACTCTCAGGTGGTACATGGGATCCCTTCATCCTATATCCTGAATGATGGAGATATGATCTCTGTGGATTGTGGTGTTATACTCGATGGTTTCTACGGCGATACAGCTTACAGTTTTGAAGTTGGAGAAGTATCTCAATCCGTTAGCAGCCTCCTCAGGATTACAAAAGAAGCGCTGTTTCTTGGCATTGAAGCAGCAAAAGAGGGAAATCGTGTTGGCGATATTGGCCATACCGTTCAGGAGTATTGTGAAGAGGCCGGGTATTCTGTAGTAAGGGAAATGGTTGGGCATGGATTGGGAAGAAACCTTCACGAAGAACCTGAAGTTCCTAATTACGGAAACAAAGGAACCGGTGCGATACTTAAAAAAGGCATGGTTATTTGTATCGAACCCATGATAAACCTGGGGAAAAGACAAATTATCCAGGAGGCAGACGGCTGGACCATCAGAACAAAAGATAAAATGCCTTCTGCACATTTTGAACTGGCAGTAGCGATTGATTCCGGAAAGCCGGATGTACTTTCTACTTTCAGTTATATTGAAGAAGTATTAAAATTGAAATAAAATATGGCTAAACAACCTTCTATCGAACAGGATGGGGTTATAACCGAAGCTTTGTCTAATGCAATGTTCCGCGTTGAACTTGAGAACGGGCACATTATTACTGCTCATATCTCCGGCAAAATGAGAATGCATTATATTAAACTGTTGCCCGGAGATAAAGTGAAAGTTGAAATGTCATTATATGATTTAACAAAAGGAAGAATATCATTCAGATATAAATAATTTAAGAAATGAAAATCAGAACATCAATTAAGCCGCGCAGCGCTGACTGTAAAATCGTAAAGCGTAAAGGACGTTTGTATGTGATCAACAAAAAGAATCCGAAATTCAAACAGCGTCAGGGTTAATAATATTTAATGAAATCAAATTAGTATAAGATTATGGCTAGAATTGTTGGCGTTGATTTGCCAAAAAATAAACGTGGAGAAGTAGGTCTTACCTACATTTTTGGAATCGGAAGGAGCTCTTCCAGAAAAATTCTGGATAAAGCAGAAGTTAACTACGATATCCAGGTTAAAGACTGGGATGATGACCAGATATCAAGAATCCGTAAGGTTATAAACGACGAATTTAAGGTAGAGGGAGAATTGAGATCATCTGTTCAGCTTAACATTAAAAGGCTCATGGATATCGGCTGCTACAGAGGTATCCGCCATCGTATCGGGTTGCCCGTAAGAGGTCAGAGCACGAAAAACAATGCAAGAACCCGTAAGGGCAGAAAGAAAACTGTAGCAAACAAGAAGAAAGCAACTAAATAAGAAATAAGAAGATGGCAAAAAAGACCGGATCGACAAGGAAGAAAGTTGTAAACGTTGAACCAACCGGGCAGGCTCATGTTCATGCCTCATTCAACAACATTATTGTATCACTTACCAATAATTCAGGGCAAGTGATCTCCTGGTCATCAGCAGGAAAAATGGGCTTTAAGGGCTCTAAGAAAAATACACCGTATGCTGCCCAGATGGCAGCAGCCGATTGTTCCAAGGCAGCCTATGACAGCGGCCTCCGGAAAGTAAAAGTATATGTTAAAGGACCTGGCGCCGGAAGGGAATCGGCTATCAGAACCATCCACACTGCAGGGATTGAAGTTACTGAAATTGTTGACGTTACTCCTCTTCCTCACAACGGATGCCGTCCTCCCAAAAGAAGACGGGTATAAAATATTTTAATAATATAGTGTAAAACTTACATAAATGGCGAGATATAGAGGACCAAGAACCAGGATTGCCAGAAAATTCGGCGAATCTATTTATGGCGCTGATAAAACATTCGAAAAGAAAAATTATCCCCCCGGACAGCATGGCGCTAATAAGAGAAGACGCAAAACTTCTGAATATGGTATCCAGCTTAAGGAAAAGCAGAAAGCAAAGTATACCTACGGTATCCTTGAGAAACAATTCAGAAATCTGTTTGAAAAAGCACAGAGCAGCAAAGGTGTAACCGGTGAGGTGCTTCTTCAGCTTCTTGAATCACGCCTCGATAATGTCGTTTTCCGTTTGGGAATTGCACCTACGCGTGCGGCTGCAAGACAACTTGTAGGACATCGACATATACTGGTTAACGGAGATATTGTTAATGTATCTTCCTATATTCTGAAACCTGGTGATATTGTAAGTGTAAGGGAAAAATCCAAATCCCTTGAAGCAATTGCCGATTCACTGTCCTCGCGCCGTACCTCAGCATCATGGCTTGAGTGGGATTCAAATCAAATGTCCGGTAAGTACCTGAATAAGCCGGAAAGAGAAGATATTCCTGAAAACATAAAGGAACAGCTGATCGTAGAATTGTATTCAAAATAATATAACAACTGATTTTATGGCAATTTTAGCTTTTCAAAAACCTGATAAGGTTATAATGCTCGAATCCGATGATTACAAAGGAAAATTCGAGTTCCGTCCTCTTGAACCAGGTTACGGTATAACTGTTGGGAATGCTCTTAGAAGAATCCTGTTGTCTTCACTCGAGGGCTATGCAATATCTACCGTTAAAATCGAAGGTGTTGAACATGAGTTTTCTACTATAACCGGTGTTATGGAAGACCTGACACAGATCATACTGAATCTTAAACAGATCCGGTTTAAAAAACAGATCGAAGATGTTAATGAAGAGAAAATAACGGTAACCATTACCGGCCAGGAAGAGTTCAAGGCCGGTGACCTTTCCAGGTTTCTTAGCGGATTCAAGGTACTTAACCCGGATCTCGTTATTTGCAGAATGGAACCCGATGTTAAACTTCAAATGGAATTTTCGATCAACAAAGGAAGAGGTTATGTTACCGCTGATGAAAATAAACCTGCTGATCCTGAATTCGGACTGGTAGCAATCGATGCTATATACACGCCCATTAAAAATGTTAAGTTTGCAGTAGAAAATTACCGGGTTGAGCAAAAAACCGATTATGAAAAACTAATCATCGAAATTGATACCGATGGTTCAATTTACCCAAAGGATGCACTTAAAGAAGCAGCTAAGATCCTTATCTACCACTTTATGTTGTTTTCTGATGAGAAAATCACCCTCGATTCGGATGAAAAATTTGCAAACGAAGAGTTTGATGAGGAAGTTCTCCACATGCGACAGCTTCTCAAAACCAAACTCGTGGATATGGATCTTTCCGTTCGCGCTCTTAACTGCCTTAAGGCAGCTGAGGTTGAAACCCTTGGAGACCTGGTAAAATTCAATAAAAATGATCTGCTTAAATTCAGAAACTTCGGAAAGAAATCCCTTACTGAACTGGATGAGCTCCTTACTTCCATGAGCCTTAATTTCGGAATGGATATTAATAAGTACAAATTAGACAAGGAATAACAGAAAATGAGACATAGGAAAAGTTTTAACCACTTAGGCAGAAAAAGTGCACATCGTAAGGCTATGCTGGCAAATATGGCCGCCTCTCTGATATTGCACAAACGAATTAAAACCACCACTGCCAAAGCTAAAGCATTACGTACTTTTGTTGAGCCGCTTATCACTAAGTCGAAAGAAGACTCAACGAACTCACGCAGGGTGGTATTTGGATATCTTCAGGACAAGGATGCTGTTACCGAATTGTTCCGTGAAGTAGCAACTAAAGTAGCTGACAGGCCCGGTGGTTATACCCGTATTCTTAAACTGGGCACACGTTTAGGCGACAATGCCGATATGTGTATTATGGAACTTGTTGATTATAATGAAAACATGTTGAAAGCATCCACTGCTACAAAAACCAAAGCAAGAAGCAGGAGAGGTGGTAAGAAAAAAGTGGAGGCAGTTGCCGGTGAACCGGCTGAAGTTAAAAATGAAACGGAATCCATAGTTACAAATGTGCCCGACATTGAAGACGCTACTATTGTGGAAGAAAGCCCTGAAGCTGAAAAGTCCGCAGATATAGCAAGCGAAACTGATCAGGCTGCAGATGAAGTTACCAATCCCGATAACGAAGAAAAGAAAGACGTTTAGTTAAATCTCTATCACAGTATTTTTTTATTAAAAGGGGATAAGGTAATATTATACTTTATCC
>CAYGFI010000135.1:0-13472 GCA_964349045.1 uncultured Chitinophaga sp. | reverse complement strand
GAATAGGTTTAAAAAAAATAAAACTAACTTTAAAAAATTCTTAATTCTACCTCTTTTATACTGAAAAATGTTGTCTGAATTAAATGCCCTCGTGGCAGATTTTGAGATTACCCGACTGGAAGATATAAAGCAAATAGCTTTCAATGAGCGTATAGATATCAAATACTTTTTCAGTCTGAAATTATTTCCATGGCTTATCTCAGAGATTAAAAGTAATTACAGGATATTGAAGGTGGAAGATACTCTTATTCAGCCATACAAAACTGTATACTACGATACCCCTTCTCTAAAGCTTTACCTGGATCATCACAACGGAAAACTTAACCGTTACAAACTCAGGAAAAGACTTTATATTACCAACAATATCTCTTTTGCAGAAATAAAATTTAAAAGTAATAAAGGAATTACTTTCAAGAAGCGGTTAAGTACCAATAATAGCCTTAACGTACTTACTGAAGAGGACAGAAAATTTTTCGGAAAAAACACTAATTTGCTTCCTGATGATTTATTTCCACAGGCAACAAATTATTTTAACCGTCTGACACTGGTTAGTAAGTCGGAGAGAGAAAGAATTACAATGGATTTCAACCTTAAACTTGAAAGAAATGGGATGGAAGCCGATCTGGGTAACCTGGTTATTGCTGAAGTAAAGAAGCTTCGGACAGAGCCGATTACGGTGATGGAAAAGAAGCTCCATGAGTTAGGAATCAGGAGGTCATCTTTCAGTAAATATTGTACAGCCATTGCCATGATTGAAGAACATTCAAAAAACAATAATTTCAAAATTAAAGTGAGAGAATATAAAAAAGTAAACAATGAATCATAATCTGCTTGTAATGCTTGCCACTTCATCTGAGATATTTGGCATAGAACTGATTAACTTTCCTGATTTCGGGGAATTGTTATTACGTTTTGTTTTAAATTTAGCCGTAGTGGTGGTTATTGTTCGCTACCTCTATTATTCCGCATCGCGAAGGAAAGATTACCTGTTTTCTTATATCATGATCAGCACGGTAGTTTTCCTCCTCTGTTTTCTTCTAAACAGTGTAAAACTACAGATAGGATTTGCACTTGGTTTATTTGCTATTTTTGGTATAATACGTTACCGTACTGCTGCAATTTCAATAAAGGAAATGACCTTTTTGTTTATTGTAATAGGTGTTTCCGTTATTAATGCATTGGCTAATAAAAAGATATCCTATGCTGAACTGTTTTTCACAAACCTTATTATCATCGGGTTGGTATGGTTTATGGAGAAAATGTGGCTGGTTCACAAAGAAGGCAAAAAGATTATTGAATATGAGAAAATCGATATGGTAAAACCTGAAAGGGAAGCTGAGTTATTAGCCGATTTGAGGGAAAGAACAGGACTTGACATTACCCGAATGGAAATTGGGAAAATTGATTTTCTGAGAGACACAGCACGTATCCGAATCTTTTTCAATATCACTGAGCCCGGGAAGAATTTTGAAGATGAGGGGTATCAGGCTTAAATCATTTTTTCCCTTAATCAGATCATTTAACTTGTCTGACCACATCAATAAGAGTTCCATCCACCCATTTGATACCGGCAACGATTTTATCCTGAAGTATTGGTTTTGATGGTTTCCCGCAGATTTTTTCAGCTTCATCCCTGAGTTGGGAAATTGTTTTAAATGGGAGGCCTGAATTCCGGGTTTTGTCGATCAGGTCTTTCCTGAGGGGATTTATGGCAATCCCTCTCTCGGTAACAATAACATCTACTAGTTCACCGGGTCCGCACAGTGTGGTTACTTCATCCCGAACCACCGGTATCCTGTCACGGAACAGTGGAACAGGAATAATAACCGTTTTTGAAAACAGACAATTCTGCCATCCCCCGATACCATGAAGCAGGTATCCGTCAGAATGAGTAACTACATTTGCATTAAAATCAAGGTCTACCTCGGTTGCTCCAAGAATCACGACATCAACAAATTGTGCGAAATTGCCTTTTGAATGATAATTATAGCTGGTAAAGGGGCTGGTCCATGTGTGATTGGGATTTTCAGCCATAGAACGTACGCCATCGAGATCAAAAGTCTGACCGTCAAGGATATATTCAACCAATCCCTCATTCATCATTTCCACAAGATACTTATTGCTTCCACCGCGGGCAAACCGGGCTCTGATACCTTTTTTTTTCATGATTATGCGCAAGTATTCTGCAACAGAGAGCGAAGTTCCTCCGGCACCTGCCTGAAATGAAAATCCTTGTTTAATAATCCCTGCTGCATCACAGAATTTGGCAGTTAATTCAGCTAACAAGAGGCGGTCGGGGCTTTTCGTGATCTGAGTTGTTCCCGAAACGATCTTTTCAGGATCACCAAGTCTGTCTACAACTACTGTAAAGTCCACATAATTACCCTGGATCTGCCATGGGAGACACGGAAAAGGAACCAGGTTATCTGTTACAACTATCACTTTATCAGCATATTGTGCATCAGCTAATGCAAAACCCAGGAGTCCGCAGGCTGATGGTCCATACAATCCGTTTGCATTACCAAAAGCATCAGATGTTGGAGCCCCAATAACAGCGATATCAATCTTTACTTCCCCATCCTGGATTGCCTGATAGCGGCCTCCGTGAGAACGGAGAATTCCTGTACCTTTCATTTTACCCTCTGAAACAAATTTTCCCAGGGGTCCATTCATGCTTCCCTCAATTGAATGGATTGTACCATCCTCAAGGTATGGAATCAAATGTGCGTGACACGGAAAAGAAGCCGATGGGAACCAGCGTAGGTTTTTCACTCCCAGTTCATGAGCGATGTCAAAGACCTGGTTAGCCAGAAGGTCTCCATTGCGAAAATGATGGTGTGTAGAAATGGTCATCCCATCTTTAAGTTTGGCTTTAAGTAAAGCCTCTTTAAGACTATCAACCAGTTTATTACCATTTTCTGGAAATTCAGCATTGCTTCTGATGGATGGAGCATATTTTTTACCTTCAGGAACAAATTTTCCAATACCCATGTACGGAATCTGTATTTCACCGTTAAGTTCCTGAGGTACCAGCCGTCCAGCAGCGTTCATGATCATATTATTGTTCGACATAACTTTCCCTCCAGTCATTAGAAATTATACCCAGATTTACTGCCAGGTCAATTGTTTTTTGGGCTTTTTTAACCACCGGGGCATCGATCATTTTTGTACCGAGTGACACAACTCCAAGTCCGCTGTCAGAAGCCAGGATAAAAGCATTTACAATTTTTTTAGCCTTTTCAAGCTCATCAGGATCAGGTGAATAACCCTTATGAATTATTTCGATCTGCCGCGGATGTATACAACCCATACCTTCGAAACCCAGACTTTTGGAGTTTTTTACATTTGTAAATAGAGCTTCCATATCCCCCATGTCTGAAAATACAGAATCGATAGCTTGTATGCCTGCTGCTTTGCAGGCGTTTACCATCCGGGTTCGGGCATAAAAGGACTCATTACCGGCTAAGGTGCGCTGTACCCCCAGGTCTGCAGTAAAATCCTCAAGTCCTATAGCCAGAGCAACAATATTAACAGAGGCTGAAGCAATCTCAAAGGCTTTTTCAACGCCAAGGGCATTTTCAATGATAGGCATCAGAAAGACAGGATTGTTTAATCCATTTGCAGTTTGTATACTAATAATTTCCTTTTCAACCGTTTGAATTTGTGCAGCACTTTCGCATTTCGGAACCAGGATAAGATGCGTATTGTGAGGAATAACATACTGAAGATCAGCAATTCCTGCCGGAATCTGATTTATTCTCACCATTCGTTCTGCACCGTAAAAATTTACCTGGCGAAGAGCATTTCTCACCAGGAAACGAGCCTCATCTTTCTTTTCAAAAGCAACTGAATCTTCGAGATCCAGTATTATGGCATGAGGTTTATAAATTCCTGCATTAATCATCATTGCAGGAGTATTTCCCGGGAGATACAAGCGGGAGAACCTGAATTTTTCCTTCAGACTACCATAGGTATTCTCCTCAATCAGAGGCAACAGAAAATCTTTATTGGAAGTAATAAGTTGCTTAATAGCCGCTTCCAGTCTGGCAGTATGAACGAAAGGCAAAGCGCCGGAATCTTCAATATTTAGCCGGGCATTTTTAATATCGAAAAATGACATCATGTCAAGAACTGTTTTTCGGATATCCTTTCCGTAGATTGCGTCTACTTTACTCTTAAGTTCAATTTTAATACCACCTGATTCCGTAACCTCCAGTTCTACAAAACAATCGGAACGAATCTTATCACCTTTATTTCCAGCGGATGCCATATTTTTCATTCTGATAAAAAGTGGTTGTTGTACAAATGTAATGTTTATAATTAATAACAGTGTAATAAATGCCTGGTAACTATTCAATGCGCTAAAGTGCAAGGAGTTGGAACCCACAAAGTTATAGTAAGAAGCTTAGCAGCATTCCGGCAGCCACTGCCGATCCGATTACTCCGGCAACATTAGGCGCCATAGCATGCATCAAAAGATGATTTGTAGGATATTCTTTTAACCCGACATTCTGAACTACCCGAGCGCTGTCAGGAACAGCAGATACCCCGGCAGCGCCAATAAGAGGGTTAATCAGGTCACCTTTGGATGCAAATAGATTCATTACCTTGGCAAATAATATCCCACCTGCAGTTGCAAACATAAAGGATAAAGCGCCTAATCCAAAAATCAGTAAAGAATCTGTCGTCAGGAAAACATCTGCCTGCGTAGAAGCTCCAACTGATATACCCAGGATAATAGTTACAATGTCTATTAAGGGATTTACGGTGAGTAACAAACATATCATATTCCTCAAAACTTCCTTCATCTAAAAGGATTTCGATCCGCTCTCTTGCAGTATGTTTTCCCTTGCCGTGCTGAGCTTCGATTCTGGGTTGCCCACCACCCTGTTTTGCTTTGGCTCTGAGGTCGATTAACTGGCGGATTTTATCTTGTTGTGACATTGTTTTTTTGAGGGGTTTAGGAGTTTAGGAGTTTTACCTTCAGACTAATTACCTGAAACGACTAAACACCGTTCTGCTTTCCGCAAAATTCCGTCAATACACCAAGGGTAAACTTTGGGTGAAGAAAGCCGATGTTAAGTCCTTCCGCACCCTTACGAGTCTGTTTATCAATTAATTGGACTCCTTTACTTTCAGCTTCTGTTAAAGCCAGATCAACATCAGGCATAGCAAACGCAAGGTGATGGATTCCGGGTCCTTTTTTCTCAATGAATTTTCCAATTGGACCCTCCGGATCGGTAGATTCTAAAAGTTCGATTTTTGTATCTCCTACCTTGAAGAAAGCTGTTTTTACTTTCTGATCTTTAATTTCCTCGACAGCGTAACATTCAAGACCTAATACGTTCTCATAAAATTTAACTGCTTCTTCCAGGTTAACTACTGCAATGCCAATATGCTCTATGTGACTTGGTTTCATAAACTTCATTGGATTTTAAATTATAATACAAAGTAAATTAATTAGGAAATGGGGATTTATGATTTAAATCAAATATCAGGATTTTATTTATTGTTTTTTAACATGTGATGAGCGACGATATAACAATGCGACGATGTAACGATGATATGACATAAAAACGTGACGGTCAGCAAGTGATCCCAATTGGATTTTCTGATAGTCCTTAGTTGAATCAAGCAATTTAATGAATTATAATTAGCCAGCAGGTATTCTATGATTTAATAACTAAATTTACCTGTTTTTCTCAACTCTCATCAAAACAGAAAACTATTAAAAAGATATTTGGCAGAGAATTATGAATCGACAAAACTGGTATATTATTCCCCTACTAATATTTATGTTCCATCTTCAGCAGGCTACCTGCCAGATTTGGATCAATGAATTCATGGCTGCGAATTCCAGTATTAACCAGGACCCTGATTACAGTGAATATTCCGACTGGGTTGAGTTATATAATTCAGGATCCGTTGCTGTTAATCTGAAAGGTTATTACCTGACCGATAATTTTGGAAGCCCTTCAAAATGGCAGATTACTGAAAACATCTACATTGAGAGCGAGGGATTTGTTATCATCTGGACCGATGACATGAATATTGGAATGCATACCAATTACAAACTATCTGCTGAAGGTGAAGAAATTGCTTTATATTCGCCGGGCTTAATCCTTTTAGATTCACTTACTTTTTTGGTTCAAAAAACCGATATTTCTGCTGGAAGAAGTCAGGATGGTTCAGGTGTTTGGGGGTATTACCTTATACCAACTCCCGGGACATCGAATAATACTTCAGAGTTTTTTACCGATTTTGCAAAAAACACACCGGAATTTTCGCTGCGGGGTGGGATTTATGATAAGCCTCAAAGCGTTAAACTGAATTCCCGAATGAGCGGAATAATACGGTATACCCTTGATGGTTCCGATCCGCAGGAAACATCGATGCTATATGTTACACCAATAGATTTATCTGCAAATACCATTGTGAGAGCCCGGATTTTCAAGACAGGTATGATTCCGGGGCCGGTCGTGACACAATCCTATTTTCTGGAAGGAGATTTAAAAAACAGGAAACTACCGGTTGTATCCATTTCAACCGATCCCCTTAACCTCTGGGATTCACAAAAAGGGATTTACGTGCAAAATTATAAGCCGTTATGGGAAATATCCGCCAATATTGAACTCTTTGAAAATAATGGCAGCGACCGCGCTGCCTTTAATGAGCAGGTAGGTATTAAAATTAACGGCCTGTATTCGTGGAAATTACCACAAAAAATGTTAGGGATTTATTTCAGAGGTAAATATGGTCCATCAAATCTTGCTTATCCTCTTCTGTTTCACAAACAAAGACCGAGTTATAAAAATTTTGCTTTAAGAGCATCGGGAAGTGACTGGAGTTATACTTTATTTCGCGATGTATTGGGTCAGGATGTTTCCCGGCTTAATACCGAACTTGATTTTGTGGATTTCAGACCTTCAATCGTCTTTTTTAACGGGCATTATATGGGAATCCATAACATACGTGAAAAAGTGGACGCAGATTTTATTGAAAAAAATCATAATATCGAACCCGGTACTTTCGATTTGGTTGAAAATGAAGAATTTGCTGAATCAGGGGATCTCATAAACTATAATATTCTGCTGGATTTGCTTTCAAAAGACATGAGCCAGAACGCTAATTTCGAGGCAGTAACTGAAATTGTTGATATTGAGAACTTTACTGACCTTGTAATTACTGAAATGGCTACCGGAAATACTTCCATTGATCATAATGTAATGGCCTGGAAACCAAAAGAATCCGGGAAATGGAAATGGATCATTATGGATCTTGACAGGGGATTTTTTAATCCGTATAATAATATGATTAACTTCTATGTACAACAAAATTCATGGCCATTTAAAAAATTATGGAATAATGAAGGTTACAGATTTTATTTTGGGAAGAGATTAGCTGATCAGTTATATACCACCTATCATCCTGAAAGAATTAAAATGCTCATTGACAGTCATGCCGGCGCTATTGAGAATGAGATCCCATATCACGTTGAACGCTGGCTTGGCGCCACCTCGTCATACGGTAATGCGATGCCCTCTGTAAACTACTGGTATAATGAAGTTTGTAATTTAAAAACATTTGTTGAAGAAAGACCGCAGGCATTGTTGGCTAATCTTGCTCAATATGGATTCAGGGGAACTGCAAATTTGTGTTTATCCGTGTACCCTACCAACGCGGGAACCATAAAAATAAACAATCTCAGTATCCCGGGAAATACATGGATCGGGCCTTATTTAAAAGATATCAGTACAAAAATGACGGCCGTTGATAAATCCGGATTTGAGTTCCTGGGCTGGAAGAATAACCAGAAAAACATTATAATTCCTAAAGCTTCAATTTGGAAATATTTTGATAATGGAACCGATCCGGGTATAGCATGGAAAAATCCCGGTTATGATGATTCCTCCTGGAAATCAGGTCCGGCACAACTGGGATATGGCGATGGAGATGAAGCAACGACTATTGGTTACGGCGGAAACTCTAACAATAAGTATATTACCAGCTACTTCCGATATCCCTTTTTTCTCACGTCCGCAAATATCGCTTCACCAGGTTTTATAATTACCCTGCTAAAAGATGATGGTGCGGTAGTTTACATAAACGGCACTGAGGTTCTACGATCAAATCTACCCTGCGGAACAATTTTAAGTAAGACTCTTGCCTCTGTAAGCTTATCAGACCCTGCAGAAAGCCAGTATACTTCCTTCCTGGTTAACAGTGATATGCTTGCAGAAGGTGAAAATATGCTGGCAGTGGAAGTACATCAAAGCACTATTAATAGCGGTGACCTGAGTTTCGATCTGGAATTTGCCGGATTATTTTCCGACAATTCTGCCTATTTGACAACTAACAGGGATTTAACTATTACTTTAACTAATGACACTTATTTAACTGCTGTATATCAACCTACAGGACAATGCATTGTGCCTGAGTTTATTTCGGGGGATTTCATCCTGAGTAAAGATTGTTCTCCTTATGTTGCCCAGGGTAGTATTAAAGTCAATTACGGATCGAGTCTGATTATCCAACAGGGAGTGGAGATTTGGATGTCGCCAGAGGCAAATATTTTGGTGGAAGGCAAAATTGAAGCTATTGCAACAGAGGCAGAACGAATCCTTATAAAAACAAATCCTGCCTATGGTTCAGAAAGCTGGGGAGCCATCACATTTCTTAATACTTCAGATACTTCAAAGTTAAGTTTTGTAACATTGGAAGGTGCATCAGAGGGAGAACTACCGAATCGTGACAACGCAGCCCTTAGTGCATTTAACAGCGACCTTGTGCTGGATAATCTGATCCTGGTTGATATTAATTCCAATCCTATTGTTGCAAGATATTCAGATATTGTATTAACCAACAGCTCATTGCACTCAAATGTAACCGGGGATTTAATCAATGTCAAGTATGGAACTGCACGGATAGAAAACTCAGTTTTTTCCGGAAACAGCCAGTTGGACAATGATGCAATAGATTATGATGGGATAAAAGGTGGAATTATACGTAACTGCAAGATCTATAATTTCTTAGGCATTAACTCCGATGGTATTGATGTCGGCGAAAACTGCGTTAATCTGTCAATTGACAGTGTTTCTGTTTTTAACATATTTGATAAAGGAATTTCTGTCGGACAAAATTCATCTGTAAATATTACTAATTCTATTTTTGTGAACTGTACCATGGGAATGGGTTTGAAGGATCTCAGCCCGGTGAGTGTTGACCGCTGCAGTTTTTACGGTAATACCATCCCGATTGCCAGCTATGAAAAGAATCCCGGAAGCGCCGGTGGAATTACCACAGTTACTAACAGTATACTTTCAAATTCCTCTGTTTCTTCGTTTTTTTGCGATTCACATTCATCTCTGAGTATCATTAACAGTATTTCAGACAATACACCCCTACCCTCAGCTACAGGTAATATATTCAGCAATCCGATGTTTAAAGATCCAACTCATATGGATTTTAGTCTTTTACCGTCATCTCCGGCTATTTTAACAGGGATGGATAACGGAGTACCCATCAATATGGGAACCGGAATTAGTAAAGTAGAAATGGAGCCATATCCTTTTATAAGTCACATATTTATTAATCCGGTTAATTCAAATTTTCCTGAATTTATCGGAATCTATAATCCCTCCGAAAAAACTACCGATCTTTCCCAATTTGCCATCAGTAAAGGTTTTACTTTTACTTTTCTGCAGGGCACACAACTTGGGCCCGGTGAAACTCTATATCTCACGTCTGACGCCGGATCCATTGCCTGGTATCATTTCTCAAGCCAGGTATTTCAATGGACAAGTGGTCAGCTTTCAAACCATGGTGAAGAAATTGAATTGATTGAGAGTAATGGCCTGGTTATCGATTACCTCAGATATGATGACCAAAGCAGCTGGCCTGAGGAGGCATTCAGCAACGGAAAGGTTATGGTTTTAAATGATCTTACAACTGATAACCATTTTGGAGAAAACTGGGCTGCCGAAGATATAGGAAACGTATTTAATTCTATTGATTCATCAATTGTTCGTGATCTGAAGATATATCCTAACCCAACCTATAACAGGGTACATATTATTGTTCCTGCCAGGGAAAAATCTGATATATTAATTTATTCTTTACAAGGTACACTATTAGGACGACATTCGTTGAATGGACTTACTGATGCGGAAATTGATATATCTGTTTATAACCAGGGAGTTGTAATAATTAAGGTTGGCAGCAACATAAGAAAAGTTGTTATATTTAAATAGAACCTGACAGTAAACTCCGCTATTACGATAGAACTTTAATTAATAAAGGATAGGAATAATTGAATAATAAACCACTTCCTGTATTCTGGTACGAACATCTGTCTCAATCAGCTTTTGGTTATACTGATCTGGATGAATGCGGTTTGAGAGAAAGATATAAATCAAATCGTAATCGGGATCAATCCACACCAGTGTTCCAGTGAATCCTGAATGTCCATAACTATTTGGTGAAGCAAATTTGCAGGCGGGTCCGGGTTTTTTAGGATCCAGTTCAGGTTTGTCAAATCCAAGGCCCCTGCGGTTGCCATTCACACAATTATAACAGGAAGTAAAGCGTAACAGTGTAGTATCGGAGATAAACATTCTTCCTCCATAAACTCCACCGTTAAGATACATCTGCATCATTTTTGCCAGGTCGTTGGCTGAACTGAACACACCTGCATGTCCGGCTATGCCACCGAGCATAGCAGCTCCCGGATCGTGAACATATCCCCTGAGAAGTTGTTTGCGAAATAAAATATCATTTTCAGTCGGGACAATCCTATCTGAAGGAAAACGATTCAGAGGAAGATAACCTAAAGTTGTCGTTCCCAGTTTCGAATAAAAGGATTCGTAAACATGGGGATATATTTTTTCCCCGGTTAAATTTTCAACAATCTGCTGAAAAAAGTAGTAGCCCAAATCGCTGTATTTATATTCCTTTTTTTCAGCCAAATTTGAATTGATTATGCTGTTGTTAACTGTATCAAAATAATCGGCACGTAAGTATAAATCTTTTGCAACTGAAACCGGGAATTCTGTTGAATAAACAGCAGAAAAGAGGCTATCTTTCAGGACAATATTCCGGTTAGCATAAGAGTTTTTTGTCAATCTGACAGAATAAATATCAGAGTATTTTGAGCTGAAGAGTGATTCAGAAGTATCAAGAGTCTCAATTACCTTATAATAAAAAGGGATCCAGGGTTGCAGTCCAGCCTGATGGGTAAGTACATCCAAAACCTTTAAACTGCCTTTATTGCACGTATCCAGATAAGGCAGGTAATCACCTAGCGTTTTATTGATGTTGAATTTACCCTGGTCATAAAGTACCATCATTGAAGGCACTGTTGCCGTTATTTTTGTAAGAGAGGCAATATCATAAATATCTTCGTTGCTTATTTTCTGAGTATTACGATATGTCTGGTATCCAAAAGATTTATTATAAACAACCTTTCCATGGCGGGCAACAAGAATCTGGCAACCGGGAGTAGCTTTTCCTGTAATTGCTTCATTGACCAGCGTATCAATTTTTTCTAAAATTTTTGAGTCCATTCCTGCTTCTTCAGGAATACCATATGAAAGGCGCTGAAGACTTTCGAGTGCAAATCCTTCACCGGCCTTAAAGAAAGGCAAAGCGCTAAAAGCAAGCTTGCCAGATGCCGGGTTTGCACCAAAAATGGTTTGTGCAGTAATTTCTTTAACGTCAGGTGTGTCCTCGTAACTAACAATTACCGCATCAAGTGCATTGAAGTTATCAAAAAGAGATAAAGAATAAGGATTACCAAAAATGGTCAGGATGGAATAACCTGCAAAATCAAGATTTGCAAGGAAATCAAGGGAATTTTGAGATAAACCATATTTTCGAGCGGGCCACTGTGAAGTTTCCTGTAAACTGACTATCAATATGTTATATGATGATAACCTTGACTTTAGCAAATCAAATTCATTTTTTCCGGCATCCTTTGAAATGAAAAAAGTATCTACCCCGGAGTATTTTCGGAGAGTAACTGCAAACGGATCGGGTCTGCCATTTCCGATACTAACTGAAGCAATCGAATAGTTTTCCAGTCGAAATAAAGGAAGAATCTGATTATTGTTTTTAACAACTGTAACGGTATTTGCAATCAGGTTTCTGCGTAATACATGAAAAACAGGGGAATTAAGATCTTCATAAAGCGATTGAATCTTTACCGGTTGGTAATGGTTTAAACCTGCCCAGGCTTTCGCAAACAACACTTTTCGACAGCGTTCATCCAGTTCAGATTCAGAAATGGTTTCCTTTTTGATTTCCTTACGGATTGATGCGATGACTTTTGGAACATCGCCAGGCATGAGAAGAATATCATTTCCGGCCAGAAAGGCCAAAAGTCCTGCATCCCCGGGTTTATAAAAGCTGCTTACACCCTTCATGTTCAGAGCATCAGTAAAAACCAAACCATGAAATTTCATTTCATACCTTAACAGGCTATCTATTACCAGGGGAGATAATGATGAAGCCAGATTTATTGATGTATCCAGTGCGGGAACGCTAAGATGAGCTGCCATAATTGCAGAAACTCCTCTTTCAATTAAATATTTGAAAGGAAATAGTTCAACAGAATCGATCCTTTCATTATTTTGTTTTATTACCGGCAGGGAATAATGAGAATCAGCATCAGTATCTCCGTGTCCGGGAAAATGTTTGGCAGTAGCAATAATTCCTGCATCCTGAAGTCCCTCTGCATATTTCTGAGCTTTTAAAGCCACGTTTACAGGAATTTCACCAAATGACCTGGAATTAATCACCGGATTGGCAGGATTGTTATTTACATCTGCAACCGGAGCGAAGTTTATGTGAATACCCATTCTTTTGCACTGGATACCAATATCATAACCCATCTGGTAAATAAGAGCATCATTCTGAATTGCACCCAGAGACATCTGTCTGGGATAAGTAATGGTACTGTCAAGACGCATGGCAAGTCCCCATTCCCCATCGATAGCTATAAGTAAAGGTACTTTTGATATTTTCTGGTACCTGTTAGTAAGATTAGCCTGTCTGACAGGGCCTCCCTGAAAGAAAATAAGACCTCCGATCTGAAATTTTTGTATTAAATGGTCAATCTCACTATTGTGTTCTTCATCCCGGTTGGAGTATGCGGCAACCATTATAAGCTGGGCAATTTTATCATCGAGGCTGAGAGTGTTCATTACCGAATCTACCCATATGGAATCGGAGGTCAGGAATTCCGGATCAACTATCTGTGGAGGATTTGATGAAGATCCATTTAAATTCAAATCTGAAAAAAAAAGTTTGAAACTAAGAAGTAAATGCAATAACAAACATATTATGGCTAAACGGAACAAAAAAATTTTCATCAGGAAGAGGGTGTTCAAATTTGTCTAGATTACAAATATAATCAGATTGTCCCGATTATCTTGTATAGTAAGAATAGTTTATTGATTGATGAGTTACGGAGTTAT
>CAYGFI010000134.1:0-13473 GCA_964349045.1 uncultured Chitinophaga sp. | reverse complement strand
GAGGCAGGCGGTTGTCTTGATTTGCAAACCTCCGCAGAATTGGGTAATTCACAGGCTCTTGAAATAATCACGAAATTCTGTAAACAGGATCCGGGAATATCTCCTTAATTGTTAATCTGGTTCTAATCTTTTTTTACTAATGGTAAAATATTCTCTATTATTATTAGCTTTTGTGTTGTATGGTTGTAGCCCATCACATGTTCAGAACCTTTACAGTTACAAAACCTCCTGGTTTAATTCTTCCGGTAAAGCCACAACTATCTTATGCATCTTTTCCGATAGTTATTAAAAATAATAAACTGAATAGTATGATTAATGCCTCGATTTATAGATCAGCTTTTTAAAAGGGAAAGGAATTACTTGATTTTTATCATTTACAATTACGCGTAATTCTGCGTTTTTAATCTGGTATTCAAGTTCACCGGACAGTATCCCAGCTTCCCCGTCGATATGAATAAATTTCTCTCCTGCCGGGGATATTATTTTGACATTCCGGGCCAGTTTGTGCCAAACATACTGACTGGTATCAATGGTTCCGAAAAATGACCGGAATGCAATGAATGAAGCTTTCCATTTTGGAAAACGTTTGACAACAACTACATCGAAAGCTCCATCGAGGGTTGAGGCATGAGGAGCAACATAAAAATTATATCCGAACTGTGATATGTTAGCAATTGTAATGAAGAACGCCCTGAAATCATATCTTTCGCCGTCGATTTCGAGAATATACTCTTTTGACCTGTACCAACTGAATACCCTGGCAAAACTCAGGGCATAAGCAATAAATCCTCTGTGGTTAAAATTACGGTAATAATACCCTGTTTCTGCATCAAAACCGATACCTGCAGTGCAGAAGAAAGGTTTGCCGTTCATATAACCAACATCAACCGATAAAATGGTACCTGACAGCAGCAGTTTGAGAGCTTTTTTTATGTTTAAGGGTAAATTAAAATGACGGGCAAATCCATTTCCCGAACCAAGAGGAATAACTCCCAGGGGTATGCCCGTATTTATCAGAGCGCAGGCGATTTCATTAATAGTTCCATCACCCCCGGCAGCAACCAGCAGGCCAGGTTTTTCCTTAACGGCTTGTTTCGCAAGCTCCATGGCATGGCTGGGATATTCAGTATAAAGTTTAGAAAAGACATAATTTTTTTCAGAAAAGAATTGGTCAATTTTCCTGTCAAGACTTCTTTTGCTCCTGACTCCTGCAATAGGATTAATGATGAATATAATTTTACTTTTTTCTTCCATAGAAGTAAATTAAAGACTATTAAAATCTCCTGAAAGAAATTGAAGATAAGCTTTTGAAGATTCTTCACATTCTTTGTTTAAGGGTCCAAAACTTTCAATAAACTGCATCACACTGATATCGTAAATGGCTTGCACTGAATCAGACATATAACCAAATCCATTATTAAAGAAATACATGGCAAATGATTTTGAATCTGCATCAAGGATGTCTTTACTGAATTTATAATTATTTACCGGGAGGCTGAACTGATTCAGGATCGTCCGCGGCAAGTCGGACTGGGAGGCAAAAGTATAAATTGAAGTATCGGGAACCGTTAGAGCGCCACCAGTCCATATCATCGGAATTTGAAATTTTAAACGCACGTGATTTGGTGTATTACCGGGAAATCTTGATCCGTGGTCAGACACAATAATGATCAAAGTATTTTCCCACCAATCGCTTTTTTTTGCCCGGTCAATAAACGTACCTAAACAGCGATCGGTGTAATAAAATGCATTTTTGCTCAGATCGTTGCGGTTGTTCACAGGGAAAACCGGATCCATTGATATATCATAAGGTTCATGACTGCTCAGGGTAAAGCAGGAAATAAAGAAGGGACGTTTTATGGTGTCAATATCGGTAATCATTTTATCAAACAGGAATTCATCCGGTACTCCCCATTTTTGAGTATTAAGTCCGGAAGGAAAGTCTTTGAAGGTAATCATGCGATCCATCCAGGCATTGGTGAAATAGCTTCTGAAATTGGCAAAATTCAAATCTCCCCCGTAATAAAAAGCCGTATAGTATCCTTTCTCGTGAAACGGGGTCAACAGAAACGGTAGTTTTTGAGTCTTGGAAGGGAAATTGATAATGGTCGTTGTAGGTTGAGCGGGATATCCACTTAAAAGACTAAGGATTCCTTTTTCAGATCGATCTCCGCTGGCGAAAAAATTTCTGAATACGACAGAATTTTTGCAAAGGGTATCTATTTCGGGAGTAATTCCGGGTTCACCACCCAGCTCGCCAATGATTTTATTAGAAAAACTCTCGAGGATTATGAGAATTATGTTAGCATCTTTTTTTATAAATTGTTTACGAATGGTATCCCGGGGATAAAACCTTTTGAAAAGTTCGGTCGCGTGGCCGGCATCCATAAAATTATATTCAGTATTCAGGCTTTTTCGTTCAACAATGGAATACACGGAATTCCATAATACATTAACAGCGCTATGATTTGCAAAACGGTTGTTATGAAAGTAAACAGATCCTAAATTTACCGGGGCAATACCCACACCACCCCTGACAGGAATAATTGATAAGGCAAGTATAAAAACTCCCACTATGCTGAAAGGCCAGGAAGGGAGAACCGGTTTGTCTAATTGAGACAGGATAAGCCTTTGAAAAGCTTTAAGTCCAATAAAATAGATAAACAGGAAAAAAAGAACTAAAAGAGCTATTTCGGTGTAATTAAGGGATGCCGCTGCTTCCTTCGGAGTTTTGAGATATACCAGCGGGGTTATATCCAGTTTAACTCCCCAGTATGAATAAAGCTCCATGTCTACAACTCCAAGGTATAGAACAATGAAGAGAAAAATGTAATTATAAAATTTTAAAAAGCTTTTTGTGAAACGTATATCAAAAAAACATAAAACACTCATTACCAATACCGGAATAACCATCAGGTACGCGGCTGCAGATAAATCGAGACGGAGACCGTGCCAGAGAACGCCTAACCAATCGGCCAAACCCAATTGCATGGATTCGTGGATGTTAAACGTCATGAACATCAGCTTTTGCAGGATGAAAATCCCAATCCAGAACAGGTAATACTTTATAATGAATAATATGCGGGATTTCATACTTTAGACCAATAAATGAGGTAAAAATAATTCAGGTTTTTCGCCAAGATAACTAATCAACCGCAAATAATTAAAAATATACCATTTATTGAAAGATCTGATGCAAAAGCTTCTGAATAAAAAATGGAGAGCAAAAAAGTTAAAATTTCTTTTTCACAGAAACCAATAAAATACCACATCGGTTCTGCCCCTCCAGATCTTCAGTATGAGGCTGAGAGATTTTTTCTATAATCAACTTATTTCTTGAATCTGCAGCCGATTTTTGTTACTGTGAAATTATAAATCTTTATTAGATTTGTTGTAACTACAAATTTTATGGAAAATCGTGATAAAGTAATTGAAGTTCTGAAAAACCTCGGAATTGAATACAAGATCTATGAACATCCTCCGCTTCCAACAATTGAAATAGCTTCCGTATTCTGGAAGGATATTCCTGCAAGGCACTGCAAGAATCTGTTTTTCAGGAATCATAAGGGTAACCGGCATTATCTTGTAATACTGGATGCAAGGCAGGCGCTTGATATTCATGATCTTGAAAAAAGACTGAAACAGGGGAAAATCAGTTTTGGTTCCGATCAGCGCCTGGATAAATACCTGGGTCTGAAAGCCGGATCTGTTTCACCGTTCGGTTTAATTAATGATATAGGTAATCATGTATATTTATTTTTAGATGAAACACTTAAGGATTCGGAATATATCAGTTTTCACCCTAATGAAAATACATCAACGCTGGTGTTAACATTCAGTGATTTTGAAAAATTCCTTATGTGGACAGGAAATGGGTATGAGTTCATAAGGCTATATGATAAATAGTATTTTTGGTGGCAATACCAAGAATTACAAACAGGAAGATTCTTTAATTCAGAAATGCGAAAAGTTAAAATTATTTTATCAGGTTCATTTTCTTGCGGATCAATTTTACCTCGGCAGTTTTAACCTCATCAGCCTGGTTTCCAAAACTATTACGGATATATGTCAGGACAGAGGCAATTTGATTATCCGTAAGAAAGTCATGCGGGACCATAACCTGGTTATATTTTTCACCGTTTACCTCAATTTCTCCGGACATTCCATTCAGAAGGATTCCGATAAGATGAGGTTTTTCTCCGGTTACCGTTTCATTCCCGGCCAGGGGAGGATAGAGACCTTTGATACCGCTGCCATCCATAAGGTGACAGGCAAAACAATGAGTTTTATATACTGAGAGACCTCTTTCCATTACAAGCTGTGAAACAGGAGAAACTGTCAATTCATTTGAATCAGGCGATGAAGAATATTCTGCAGGCTTTTCCTTTTTATTTCCACAGGAATATAACAGGAAAAACGGGATAAAAAAAAGCAGAAACACAATCGTTTTTTTTATATTCATGGTATTGGGTTGGTTAAGTCAGGATGGATTCTGCAAAATTTATCCTTCTGTTTTCTGAATCCGGATCAAACCGTTTTCAGGGAATAAATATAGAATAAAAAAAACAGGGATCCGTTTAGATCCCTGCGGGAAAAATGATTCAGTTCAGGCAAATATTTTGCACGTTTTTAATATCGTTTTCTTTCTTTATAATGTGTATGAAGGAGCTGATGAGATTTATGACCATTGGGTTCTCCCAGGAAATCCTTATAAATAGCTGTTATTTCAGGATTTTCATGGGACTTCCTGATGGGCATTCCCATATCTTCTGCATAAATGGCTTCGGTACGTTTTTTACGGATAGATAAACTTGTCGGGATGGGTTGACCTCCGCCACCGAGGCATCCACCCGGACATGCCATTATTTCGATAAAATGGTAGTTAACCTTGCCGTCTTTCACGTTTTGCATTACTGTACGGGCGTTAGCCAGACCATGTGCAACAACGCATTTCAGTTCAACTCCGTTAAGGAAAGCCCATTCAGGTTTGCAACCGTCGATTAAAACAGAGGCTTCACGGACCCCTTCCATACCTCTTACCGGGGTGATATTCAAGTCTTCGAAAGGTACATCACGGCCGGTAACCAGTTCATAGGCAGTTCGGAGAGCAGCTTCCATAACTCCTCCGGTTGCTCCGAAAATTACTGCAGCTCCGGTTGATTCGCCCATGATTGAGTCATAATCCATTTCTTCAAGCATATCGAAATTTATGCCTGCCTGCCTGATCATTTTAGCCAGTTCACGGGTTGTAAGCACGAAATCGACATCCTTATAACCGCTTGAGCGCATTTCCGGACGATTAGCTTCGTATTTTTTTGCAGTACAGGGCATGATTGAAACACTGACTATGTCTTTCGGATTAAGGTTTTTCTTCTGTGCATAATAAGTTTTTGCCAAAGCCCCAAACATTTGCTGGGGTGATTTGCAGGTAGATACATTTGGCAGAAATTCGGGAAATGCATGTTCAATAAATTTAATCCATCCGGGTGAACATGAAGTTGTAAGTGGAAGTTTTACCGTCGGGTCTTTATCGACCAATGCTTTCTTAAGCCTGGTAAGCAATTCAGTACCTTCTTCCATGATGGTAAGGTCGGCGGTGAAATCGGTATCAAGAATACTATTAAAGCCAATTCTTTTCAGCGCTGCAACCATTTTACCGGTAACCCTTTGCCCCGCGCTAAGTCCCAAAGCTTCACCGAGTCCGATTCTGACAGCCGGGGCAGTCTGAACCACAACATGAGTGGAAGGATCGAGAATTGCCTGCCATACTTCTTCGATATAATTTCTTTCAACCAGGGCGCCGGTGGGACAGCGGTTGATACACTGTCCACAGTTAGTGCATATAACTTCATGCATAGGTTTATCAAAGAAACTGCTGATTTTCATCTCTTTGCCTTTGTTGGCAACTGTCAGGGCGTTTACTCCCTGGATTTCAGCACAGGTTCTTACACAACGCTGACAACGTATACATTTACTGTCGTCTTTTGCTATGGAAGGAGATGTAATATCAATTTTGTGGGCATGTATTGGAACCAGGTCGATAAAAATGTGGTCACCAACACTGTATTCGTTTGCAAGACTCTGAAGTTCGCAATTCCCATTTTTATAACATTTGGTGCAATCGGCTTTATGTTCTGAAAGTAGAAGTTCAATTATATGCTTACGGGCTGTCCTGATTTTCAGGCTGTTAGTAAGGATCTCCATGTTTTCAGAAACGGGTGTGGCACAGGCGGCAATAAGGGTTTTTGCACCCGGTTGTTCAACTACACAAACCCTGCAATTACCGGCTACACATAAGTCCGGGTGATTGCATAATGTAGGTATTTTAAAATTAAGTTTACGGGCAGCATTGAGAATTGTGGTACCTTCCTTAACCGATATTGTCAGACCGTTTATACTAAGATTAACCATGGTATATTTCGTTTTGAATTAGTAAATGATTTCTTCTTTAAAGTTTTCCACAATGGATTTAAATGCGTTTCCGACTGACTGACCAAGACCGCATTTGGATGATATTTTCATGGTTTTCGCCAGTTTGATCAGTTCATCCAGATATTGTGAGTTTTTTTCTCCACGCTTAACGGCTTCAACGCCTAAAAGGAGTTGTTGACATCCCACCCTGCACGGAGTGCACTGGCCACATGATTCTTCAGTGAAGAAGTCGAGATAATTATGAAGCACATTATACATCGAACGGGAACTGTTAAAGAGTTTCATTGAACCTCCTGTAGGAACTCCCTCGAATCCGATTATTGTATCCTGAAATTTTTTTCTCGGGACACAAAATCCGGAAGCCCCACCAACCTGAACGGCTTTGGTATCTCCATCACCGAATTCTTCGACAAAGCGTTCAACGGTCATACCCAGTTCAAGTTCATAAATGCCGGCTTTGGGTGTATCCCCTGAAACCGAGAAAACTTTGGATCCTCTCGAGTCGGTTGTTCCCAGTTTGTGAAAATGCGCGGCTCCGTATGCACAAATCATTACTGCATAAACCAGTGTTTCTACATTATTAATGGAAGTTGGCTTTCCGAACAATCCCGAATGGGTAGGGTATGGAGGCTTATTACGGGGCTCTCCGCGTTTTCCTTCAATAGATTCGAACAAAGCGCTTTCTTCACCACAGATATAGGCTCCACTGCCAAGTCGTAACTCGATTCTGAAATCATGTTTCATTTCCTTCATCATGGTATGGAAGAGATCAATTTCTTCCAGAAGTTTAGGTACCAGGAACTTATATTCACCGCGTAAATAGATGTAACCAATTTTTGCTCCTATCGCTTTACTGGCAATTGCCATTCCTCCGAAAACTTTACTGGGAACTTCATCAAGAATCTGGCGGTCTTTAAACGTTCCGGGTTCTCCTTCATCGGCATTGCAAACGATATATTTTACCGGGTTTTTTTCTGCAGCGGCAAATTTCCATTTCATTCCTGTCGGAAAACCTGCTCCACCACGACCCCTTAATCCTGAATCAAGAATATCTTTTATAATTTCTTCTGGTTTCCTTTTAAGGGTTTTATCGAGTATTTCCCTGACATTTGCACTTTCGAAAATCAGGTCAACTCTTTTTAGAACTGAACTTTTCATTAGTTTATTATTTATTTTTTAAATAGTCTTATAAATTTAGCCGGTCCGACATGATCACCCCGGGCTACTTTTTCATATATTCCTGAAGAATTTCCGTTACCTTTTTGGGCGTTAACTCTGTATAAGGAGTGTCATTAATAAGCATTGCGGGGGCTTTATGGCACCAGCCAATACAATTTGTTTCGAGGAGGCTGAATTTTTTATCGGAGGAGGTTTCCCCGGTTTTGATTTTCAGGATTTCCTCGATTGTGTGTAATACATCAATTTTCCCTTTCATGGAACAACTGATGGTTTTGCATACCCTGATCACGTATTTTCCCCTGAAATCGGTATCCATAAAGGTATAAAAGGAAGCTGTTCCGTAAACATCTGCTGCAGAAATATCCAACTCTTTTGCTACCTCGATCATAGTTTCATCGGTCAGGTAATTTTTCTCTTCCATAAGACCCTGCAGAATAGGCATCAGGCTGTCTCTGCGTCTGCCATGTTTATCCGCCAGTTCTTTTACCAAATTAACTTGTTCTGACATGCGTAATAATTTTATGGGTTAATAATAAGTTATTGTTAAAATCAGGTTTTAATTGTTTAATGTTATTTTAATAACAATTCAACGCATCAAATATATTACTTTATTGTGAATCAAATAACAATAACAACGGGAATTTAAGAATTTTACTAAAATTAATAATCGGTCTAAATAAAAGATAAAGGAAAAAGAAAAAAGGTTTAAGGGTTTGGGTCGTGATCTGGCAAATTAGTAAAAAATGATATCATTAATTGATAATAATCATAAAACTCAGAAAGGGGAAGGGTTCCGGCTTTATCAAAGATATCGTGATAGGCTGAAATTCCACCAAGTGTGTAGATGTAGAAGCAGGGTACTTTACTCAGATAGAAAACGCAATGATCACTGATGCATGCTTCTCCCCTGGGCTCAATGGACGGAAGATATTTGTATTGATCATTAATTTGCAGTAGTTTTTCAAATTCAGTTTTAAAAACAGTAGCATTTACAACTTTAATACCTTCTTCTCCTGTTCCGGCAAGGTCGAAGTTTACCAGGAACTTTATTTTATTTGTTTTAAAAAGAGGATTTTGAATAAAATATTGTGCCCCTAGCAATCCAACTTCTTCTGCTGCAAGGGCAAGGAATACCATGCTGTATTCAGGGGGATTTGCAGCAAAGTATTTACTGAGATTCAGCAACATGGCAACTCCGCTTGCATTATCATTTGCTCCCGGGAAGGTTGTTTTTTTTCCCATAATTCCAAGATGATCGTAATGAGCAGTTACAACCAAAAAGCTATCAGGGTTGATTCTCCCGCGAACCAGACCAATGACGTTTTGAGTTTGGTAGTTTTCTTTGTAGGAAGCTTTTATATTTACCTCAATTTCAGTAATCTCAGAGGGATCTGATCCCGGTAAATTTAAAATAATTATAGGTTTTTTGGCTTGCCAGTCTGAAATACTCCACGAGAGTTTTTTATCCGTAAAAATAATTGTCAGTGAGTTTTTGATTCCCCGATCATATTTAATGGCATTAATAACTTTATTGATCGATTCCTCTGCTTCGGCATTAAATCTGATTGTATCGGTCATATCGATCAGTATGGCTTTTCCGGTAGATCTATCAAAAATATGTTTTAAAGTTTCCTCGTTGGTGATGTCCGTTCTATTAATCCGGACAACATTGAATTTTCCCTTCAACGAAGGTGAAGCGGGATCAACCAGGTAATCCATTCCGGGAATGAGGATATTGCCTTTAAGTTTTACTTCCATTTTGCCGGGGAAAGTATTGATATTCAGTTTGAAAAACTGAAAATACTTATCCTCAAAAGCTTGTAATCCCTGCATACGAAACTCATTTCTGATGAACCTGGCAGATTTCAAATCAGCTTTTCCACAATACCCCCGGCCCATATATTCCTCAGATGCTAAAATATTTACAATGTTTCTGGCATATTCCAGGCTCTGGGAATAAAGTTGAATTCCATGTAGTAACAGGAAGATAAGAATCAGCTTAAGCACGGTATGAAATGATATAGATTAAAATCTTATATATGAGCATTATAAAATCCATAAACAAAGATATCAATGATTTTCCGCCCGGATCAGTTTAGGACCGCAATAAGCTGCCCCGACTGTACCACCTGCAGGATATATATCCCGGGTTTAAGAAAGATATCATCAATTGTTATTTCTGAAGATGAAATAGTAAAGGGATGAAATTTATGAGAAGTCATTTTTTGACCCTGCAAATTGTAAATATCCACAACAATTTCATCAGGATTTTTTGTTGTAATGGAAAGGTTAATTCTGGAAGAGAAAGGATTTGGGTAAACTTTGAATTCGCTGGTTGAGGATAGATCCTGCCTGGTATTTAAGGGGAACAGCCATTTGGAATCCATCCAGTCAAGACGATTTGTCAACCAGGTTTTTAAATAATCCATCTCGTTATCATAGGTCCCTCCCACATAATTATTTGGCCAGACATATTGATCGAGTATGGGCCATCGCTGGAAATTATGGTCAATAGAAATCCCTAACAAGGCCTGATTTTATCGAGATATTCAAATATGGAATCGGTATTAAAAGGGCCCATCCGTAACCCGGTATACCGCCACTTCAGCAGGTTAACATAGTCCGGGTCCTGCATCAGTCTTGCCCACCAATGCATCGGGTAACCTTCGTGAGGTCCGTAATTTGTGTATAGCCATTGGTTAGTCGCGAGATTACGGGGTGAATAGTCGACATTTCCATAGCAAAGGTCGAAATCCCACAAAGGGCCAGCGATAAGCTTTCCACCATCGGAGTCTTTTTCCTTATGGAAGAAAGTACTATAACGGTAGCCATCGACATTATTGGTCAGTTCCTGGATGATCTGAAATTCAATAAATGAGAACTCATTCATATAGGCACGAAAACCGCTTACAGGGTTTTTAAAACCAGCGCCGTTGAGGGCATTCTCCAGGTCGGTAAGGAAATTCTTAAGGTAAGTCTTTTGGGCAGGCATGATTTCTGCAACTTTTGGATATACATAAGTGAAAGCATAATGTCGCGCATTACCATAACTTACCGGATTTGTGGTGAAATATCCATTTGAAGTCAGCCCGTCCAGTTTATCCACTTTAACAATATAACCTCCGGTAAGTGAATCGGCAGCCAGTTCAGTTGGAAATAGTTTGTCGATATTTACGCGGTCTTTATCCCGTTTAATTTTTTCAATAAGAAAATAAACTCCCTGGTAATCCCCGTTGAGATAGAGTTCACACCATTGTGAACGGGGTTGCCAGCGACCCATCCGGTTTCCCAGGTAAAATGTCAACGGGTTACGCATCATCGATTTGTCTGAAAATGGAGCGCTCAGTATCCAATCGCTTTCTTCAGGCATTCCTAAAAGGCTGACCGATGAGTCCTCTTTAAGTACATTACGGGTTTCAAAGCCGTAACTCTTTTTTGGGAACATCTGGGAACTTTGCCCCCGGATTTCTATCCCGATATTTCCTTCGAAGTCGGTACCTGGATCATTCACATTATTGATCTGACCGGGCCCTTTATTAATAACCTTAATCCATGCATCAACTTTAGGTTCTGCCGGAATGTATCCTCCCCAGGTGTTGATAACGACAAGGGGAAGATGCGAAGTGATTTCAGGAGGAGTAGTGAACCAGGAGGGAGGGGAACGGTAACCGGCTGAAGAATTTGAAAATCCCCCGAAAAAATAGGTCGTTGAAGAAAGATCGGATGAAGTTACAAGATAATTATGAAACTGGAGAGCCAAAGTGTTTTCTCCATCTATAATGGCTGAGGCGAGTTTCGTATTATCGATAGCAAAACGCGGAGGATTATCGCCCGAGACGGAAGCCGGTTCGATAGCATTAACAGAAGTAGCGTTAAATGCAGGTCTGACGCCTATTGTGCCTATATTTGCCCGTGCAATTTCTGTACCATTGAGGTAAGCCACGAAAGCATCATCATAGTCAGCATAAAGTATAGCAGAGATGAGTGTTGAAGCATCTGAAAGGATGAAGTTTTTTCTAATAAATACTGAAATTGTACCGGAGGGGACCATCGTATTATCGTCGTTATCACCATACCCAATCCCCCCGGGTCCTGATAACCATGCAGAATCGTCGAAATCCGGGCTTGTCCAGTTCGCGGGTAATTCTGAAGAAGGGATTATATACTTCCAGGTATCAGTTGCATCGATGATATTTTCCCAATGGTCCGGTGTCTGTGAAAAAGACAACTCGCTGGACAAGAATAAAGAAAAAAAGGATAAAACTATATTCTTCACGGAATCTTAATTTTCACAAAGGTAGGATTAATAAATTACTTATTAGTTCAGCTCCATCCCATGCCCCACCTAACGGGTGTCGCTGTGATTCCACAGCCTCGGCTTTGACCGTTGGCCAAAGCTTTGACGAAGGTTCCCGGCCAACCTTAGGTTTGTAATGAATCTGTCTCAGTTGGTGCAGGCATATAGGGAATAATTGGAGTAGTAAGCTCCGCGAAGCGATGATTGCAGTCTATTCACTTAATAATACAAAATCAGAGCTTTAAATGAGCTTAAAATTAATTACGTCCGTCCTGTGAAATGAAAAATGAGTCTACGTATACGGGCTGTTTATAACAATTCCTTATACATCTGTAAATATCTTATAGGATTATTAAAGAATAGTTGTAATTTCGAGAATTATCCGAATTTAAATTCATAGGCCCAATTTAAAGCTTCGTATTATATGAGTGTGATAAAAGGGGAAGGCAACAATAAACTCAACAGACTTTTTTATATACTTTCAGGAGTATTTATAGCCAATGTTATTCTGGCGGAGTTGACAGGAGTAAAAATCTTTTCATTAACCCATTTTCTTGGAATTGAGGGCTGGGCTTTACCCTTTGGTGACGGGCAGAAACTGGACCTTAATATGAGTGTTGGCATTCTGATCTGGCCCTTTGTATTTATTCTTTCAGATGTTGTGAATGAATATTTTGGAAAGAAAGGAGTTCAGCGAATTTCCATATTGGCTGCGATATTGGTATTATATTGTTCCATAATAATTGTAATCAGTACAAAATTGCCTCCGGCCGAATTCTGGCAGGACCTTAATGGCACTGATCCTTCAGGCCAGCCGCTTAACATTAATTTTGCCTATACATTAATTTTTAGCCAGGGAGTTTCCATCATAGCCGGAAGCATTACGGCTTTTCTGGTGAGCCAGTTTGTTGATGTTTATACATTTCACTGGATCCGGCGTTTAACGGGTCATAAAAAACTATGGCTGAGAGCTACAGGATCCACCGTGGTTTCGCAGTTAATCGACAGTTTCGTAATATTAACGGTTGCCTTTTATATTATGGGGAACTGGACCCTGCTTCAGGTTTTGCAGGTTGGGACAATTCAGTATATATATAAAGTTAGTTTTGCTATAATCCTTACCCCGTTAATATATCTTTTTCACTACATAATTGACAAATACCTGGGTGATCAGAAAGCAGAGGAGGTTATTGAGAAAACACATGAGGAGTGGTAGGGAAGGGTTAAGGTTAAGATAAAGGTTAAGGTAAAGGTTAAAGGAAAAGGGTTAAGCGCGGAATCCCGCGTTGCGGGATACGCAAATGACGCAAGGGAAACGCGGTTTTTAATTGTGTTTTTATTAGAAGAGTTAAGCGCAGAATCCCGCGTTGCGTGAAGGCAAATCAATGTCGTTTGGTTATGATATTTATCGATTCTTCATCTATGCCCCTCCCCAAACCTCCCGCAGGGCGGGACAGGCACTCCCCCGGAGTGTGAGGGGGTGGTCATTCTTAAATTATAGGATCTTATATATGAATGAAAGATTTCTTTAATTTTATGAAGCATACCAGATCAATTTAGCAAAG
>CAYGFI010000133.1:4167-13479 GCA_964349045.1 uncultured Chitinophaga sp. | reverse complement strand
ATTGCAAGGAAAAATGCAAGAACCAACAAAATATAACCAGTTTTTTTCATCACGGATAGTTTTAAATTTAAAATTCCGATCATGCCCCACAAAATAGCAGGGCATGATAAGTTGTATTATTGGAGCATCATTAAGTTGATAAATTGATCATCAACATATTGATTATAAAACCGAAGATCTGCCAGAGAAATACCATGCGCAAACCATGTGGTAGCCCATAAAAAATATGAATTTTTCAAATTAACAGGAATATCAAAAGCAAGATCATTGTTATGATTGCTTACAAGTCTGCCATTCAGTAAAACTTCAACATCTTTTACTGCACCTGCTTCAGGCATTCTGAGGACAAAATGATACCATACATTATCGCTGAGGGCAGTAGGAACCGTAAATGTAACTAAATCATTAAATATTACTTTAAAGTTTTTATTTCCATTATTCTTAACAAGTACAATTGACAATCCCTGGCGTGGTGATACCGACTCCCAGGGAGGTAACCCGACGGTAATAATAGAAGATCCATACCCGTCAGGTCTGGTAGGAGATTCTTCACTTAGTTTGACCCAAAACGCAACGGTTTTGGCACCTGTTCCATCCAATCCATAATCGCGTGGTGGTAGCCAGGATCTAATAGTTGAATTATTTGGATCTAAGCCTAAATCAATACTTGGGCCGGGATTAGCTTCCAAAGCATATCTGAATTTTCCGTTAATCTTCTCATATGTTAAAATATGTTTGGAATTCATGCAGTCCTCATAAGTTGGCAATCCTTGATTACCCGCGTCAAACAGCCACTGGTTACCATTATCAAATTCAGGAAATCCAGATGAGTAATCTGCAATCCGCGCAGGAGATGTTCCCCAATATGAACCCCCTGTTGTATCGAAAAGGATTCTGAGGACTGGCAATGGCACCGGGTTTGATAAATCGATTTCATTAGCCGATTCAACAAGATTGGTAACTTCGGTACCCTGAAATAAAGGAATGGTTATTGGATTTGTCCCAGGTACGAGAATATTATTTTTTATTGTCCCATTATCCAGATATTCAATCTTAACAGCTGCAGCACCATTTGGATAGTTGATTTTGTTATCAGATATAAAAATATTTACTGATTTAGCAGCGGAACTACCCGATACTAAAATTCCGTTCCCAGTTATAACAAAGAGATTATTTTCGCTAATATCAGCCGAATCCACACTTACTGCAACTATTCCATCAGTGGATGCACTTGAGATTGAATTTTTTGTTATAATAACTTTGGAAGCATTCGATACAATGATACCTGCATCAGTTGTACTATTAGAGGAATTTCCTTGAATGACAGCTCGCGAAGTTGACTCAACTTTTATTCCTGAGCTTAAATTTCCGTTTATTCCAAGAGCACCTGCGTCCAGAATAGAATTTCCAGTAATATAAACATTGCTTCCTCCATTAACCAATATAGCATGAGTCCCGGTACTTTCAATACCATTGTCAACAATTTTTCCGCATGCATCATTAGTAAAAACTATTCCAGAACCAGTGACATTTGAGATTCCGTTTTGTTTTATTACATTTTCAATACATCCGCTTCCTGAAAAATGGATACCGTTACCATTTATACTATCGATAGATACACCCTGAATAAGATTATTCTTTGAATCGCCACTAAATTCTATTGCATTTGTAACCGTACCCGCCCCAATATTTCCAATAAGTTTCAGGCCACCAACAGTAATACCACTTACATTATTTGCAATAAAAAAGCTGCCAGAGTTGCTTCTAATAACAGTTGAACTTCCAACACCCTTGATCGTTATATTTGATTTCAGTATAATTGGCGCTTCTATCCGGAATTTTCCTTGTCCAATAAGCACCGAGCCTCCGTCAGAGCCCAATTCTTCATAGGCTTTATCGATAAGACTGTTGATTTGCCCGTTCTCATAGGCAGCGGTATAAATTATTCCTTTACTGTCATAGAGTTCAATTGAGTCAGTTTCATAATTAAACTTTATCCAAATTGCATTTTCAAACAATGCATTGTCGAAATCCGGTGTAATCATCGGAGATTCTTTTTTACATTGATTGAAGGCAACGACTATGAAAAGAATAATTATAATTTTCGATAGTTTTATTATGATTGTTTTCATATTATCAGTGGTTTAAAATGACATCTATATTAATAGCCGAAATTCTGCTTTAATTTTGAATTTGAATTAAGCGCAGATAAAGGAATGGGATAATAATAATGAATAGTTTTGTCAAAAGTCAATACAAACCCGTTTCCTCCCTGGCCGGCATACGCTCCAAGTCCCCCCCTGTCAAAAACGATTTCGGGAGCGTTTTCAAGTGTGGTTTTGTTTTTCATAAAAGGATCCATGTTAGAAAATTCATCTTTGAATTTTGCACCAGCAACATATTTAAGTTTGGCATCCGGACCCAATATCTTTTCAAGCAATCGCCATCTTTTAGAATCAAGCCAGCGTTGTCTTTCATAACATAGCTCCCAGCCTCTTTCACTCATTATCGCTGCCCTGAATTTATCTTTAAGCGTAGGTGTTTCAATAAGGGCATTGGTATAATACTCATGTCTGCCGGGATAAGCCGGATCTTCAGAGTCATCAAGATAGGCATTACCAGATTGCATTCCCCAGAGCAAATCAGGAGTATCATGAGGATTAAGAGCTTCAAGATAAGCTTCGGAAACTTCAGGTACTTTGGCTCTGCGTCTGACCTCATTAAGTGCATCATAAGCATCAGCAGAAGGTGTTGCCTGAAGTTCGTTAAGCGCTTCAGCTTTAATTAAGTATATATCTGCAAGCCTGATATATACAGGAGCAACATCGCTTCCCCATGCGAATGGTCCTTCAGCTCGGTATTTTCCACACCTCCAGCCGTCGCTTGGATAGAATTTGAAAGTTTTGTCTTTTTGAAAAAGACCTGGTATAACATCCCACCCGAAGCGGATGTCATTGTCATGAAATGACAAAAGGAATTGAGAAACCGGACTTGGCCATCCAAGTTCTGTAGAGTACCAGTATTTACCATTTCTGGGATCCCATTGATTCCCGTCTGATGGAGCTTCCTCCCAATTTGGAGCCAAAAACGCACCATATTTTGTGGGTAGTTTGTTTTCATCGAAATTAAGGGTGAGAATAACCTCCGGGGAAGCATCCTGAGTAGATCGTAAAAATATTTCCCCATAATCGTTTCCATCAGTTGCAGGTTGAAGACTGTATGGCCCGGATATAACGGCATCAGCCATATCCACTGCTAATTGATACACTGAAACTCCATCAATCATTGGACTGCCCGGATCATCAAATACGAGAGGTTTCCAGTATTCACTTCCCATATACATGTAAACTTTGGCAAGAAGAGCCATTGCAGTGTACTTATTTGCTCTTCCTTTTAATGTAGGCTCTGCTCCATTTTCTGATGCATATTTAAGGTCTTCTACAATTTGTTCAAATATTGCTTGTGGATTGGAATTTGGAACAAAAATACTTTCATTATATCCGGCGGTCTCATTTGTTACAAGTGATGGGGTTTCAAAGAAATTGACTGCGTCAAAATAGTATATAGCACGAACTGTTTTCGCTTCAGAGATAAGCTCTTTCCTGGCAGTAGCAGTGCCGGCACTCATCTGTTCAATCCGGTCAACACACATATTACATCTGCCCACTCCTACATATATTTGCTCATAAAGTTCTTCAATCTTGTCATTAACCGAAGTGATTCTATAATTGGCAACTTCAATAGGCCAATCAGGATTTACAAATGCTTCATCAGTACCCATGGTAAGATCCATAAAAGAAATTTTCCAGTATCCCCAAACCTGAATTTCACCGACTAAAGGGCCATAAATTCCATTAACAGCCATCCTGGCGCCTTCAATACTTTCGAAAGTTTTGCCAGTTGTGAAGCTTGAATATGCTATTTCCTCTAAGGGGTCTTTGCAGGAATTCGCAACAAATAATAGCAATAGGCTCATTACTAATAAAATAGTTATCTTTTTCATATAATTATTTTAAGTTTTAAAAACTAAAGTTTGCACCAATTTGGTAGGTTCTGGAGGTTGGGTATGGATTCCAATCTCTCGAATTAACAACAGTAGGGTCGTTACCTGAATATTTTGTGAATGTATATAGGTTAGAGGCTTTAAGAAATATCTGGCATCTATTGATCAAAGCTTTTTGGGTTATTCTTCCAGGTATAACATATGTTACCGATAACTCTTTAACTCTAAAATAGCTTGCATCCTCTACAAACATATCCAGTGTATAACCGCCAAGTCCGGCTGCTCTGGCAGCATTGGTTGGATATTTACCATCCGGGTTGCCTTGGGCTAAAACTACATCCTTATTCTCTACATAAAGCCCGTCGTTATTTTGGCCTAATTCGTAGATTGTTGGGAAATAGTAATCAACAGCATAATGATTGAAACCTTCATTTACAGCGACAAATGATTGTTTCATGTGATTATAGACCTGATTCCCGAAACTATAATCGCAAAAAATATTAATAGAAAAACTTTTAATAGTAAAGGTATTGGTAATACCTCCAAAGAATTTAGGTTGAGAGCGCCCTACAATTACTCTGTCCAGATCATTAATGACGCCATCAGGTACTCCGTTCGGCCCGCTAATATCTTTTAATTTCAAACTACCGTATTGAAGGACTTCACCTGGAAGTGTTGCGCGCTCATGGCCAGGAATAACTGACATGTTTACTGTTCCTGATTCATCCCTTACGAAAGAAAGATCATTCTGTGTCCACACGCCATCAGTAACCATTCCATACCAGCATCCTAAAGGTTCACCTTCAGTGATTATCTCTTGATAAGAGGACTTACCGATATAAGTATTTCCTTTTGATCCAAGATCGTCAATATTATTTTTATTATGTGCAAAATTAAATGTAGTGCTCCAAATAAAATCATTTTTTACAATATTCCTTGTATTAATTAATAATTCAACGCCTGTATTAGAAATTTGTCCTACATTGGTTAGAATACTGCTAAAACCTGAAGTGGGAGGAATGTTGAGGGTCATTAACAGGTCCTTTGTTATTTTGTTATAATAATCAGCTGTAAAGTTTAATCTGGAGTTAAGAAGTGATAAATCCAAACCATAGTTAAATTGGGTTGTAGACTCCCATTTCAGGTCATCGTTCGCCAACCTTTCCGGTCTCAATGCCATTGTTTGTTGTCCCTCCGGGAAATACGCTGAAAAAGTTCCCATCAAGGCCTGGGATTGATATGTTCCGATACTTTGGTTTCCGGTAACCCCCCATCCTGTTCTAAGTTTGAGGAAATTAATAACAGGAAGAGACTTCATAAAATCTTCTTCTGATATTGTCCAGGCAACAGCTCCTGAAGGGAAATATCCCCATTTATTATTCTTGGAAAAACGTGAGGATCCATCAGCGCGATAGGTGAATGTAGCAAGATATTTGCTATCATAACTGTAATTAAATCTTCCGAAATATGACATTATAGTCCATTCTGAAGCTGAGGTACCTGGTACATCATGCGAAAGAGGATCTGCCATTGCCAGGTTATAGGTACCCAGAAGGTCAATAGGGAAATTGATTGACCTCTGAGATTGTCCTTCCGAGTAATTGTTCTGATATTCTTGTCCGGCAAGTAAACTGATACTATGTTTTCCAATCTTTTTATTATAATTAATAAGATTATCCCACATATAAAAGAGATTGTAATTGTTGTCAACAATAGCAATTCCCCCATTTGCTCCTCCCCAGTCTTTTCCTGCCCGTGAATACTTTGTGTCAAAAGAATTGTTTTTTGTGGCCCCATAGCGACCAGAGAATTTACTCTCAAAGCTTAAATTCTTTTCTTTACTGAAAAATAATTTCATTCCTCCTGATAACCATCCATCATACCGCCTGCTATTTCTTGTTTGCGCTGCAAGATTTACAGCTGGAGATATAACCTTGTATCCATCTGGCATAACAAAGTATTGTGCCATATTTGTTGGATCATAGGGTATAGTTGGATCAAATGAAAGAGCAGCCATTACAGCTCCAGTTGGAGCATTCACCTGGTCAGGGGTGCTTTGCGTAATAACTCCATCATTATTAATATATGATAGTTTAGAGGATAAAGAAAATGACAGATAATCATTTGGATGGATTTCAGAATTAAAATCACCAGTAAACCTGTCGAAATTTGTGTAGTTAACCACACCCTTATTATTCAAATAGCCAATAGATACAGAAAAACTTTGTTTTTCTGAACCCCCACGCATTGAAAGAGCATAATCCTTGAATGATCCATTTCGCGTAACTAAATCCAACCAATCCGTAGTAGGTGCGGCCTTCCAATTTTCGAGGTAATAAAAACGTGTTCCCCAGTCATCTGGATTTACCGGGATTTTGTCATGAGTGTAAGGATATGGATTGGTTAACACATTGCGTGTATAATAGGCATATTGATAAGCATCCATTGATTTATAATTAGGTTCAAGGATGGTAATACCATTGTTAATTTTGAAGTTTGTTTCTAATTTTCCACTAATTGCCTTTTTTGTAGTTATAATAATAACTCCGTTTGCTCCTTGTGAGCCGTAAATAGCTGTTGCAGATGCATCTTTTAAAACTTCAATGGATTCTATGGTATTTGGATCAATGTTTGCAATAGAACTAATATCTTCAACACCATTACTGGCTCTTATTCCTCCATTCAAAAGAGGCAATCCATCAATTACATAAAGTGGTTCACTGGAAGCATTAATAGATGAAGCTCCCCTGATTCTGATACTTCTGGAACCGCCTGCAATATTTGTACCTGATATTTGAACTCCTGCAGCACGTCCCTGCAGTAAATCCCCAATAGCAGTTTGCCCCATCTTTTCAGCATCAGTCGCCTTAACAGAGACAACCGATCCTGTTAAATCACTTTTTTTCATGGACCCGTATCCAATTGCGACAATCTCATCTAAAACAATTCCTGTCGTTGTCAATGTAACATTGATAGTAGTTTTATCTGCTACAGGAACTTCGGCTGGTTGCATGCCAATAAAGCTGAAAATCAAAATATCATTACTCCCAGCATAAATAGAATACTCACCCTTTGGGTTACTGATCGTCCCATTTGTAGTATTTTTTATCAAAACTGTTGCTCCAGGAAGAGGGTCTCCATTTTCATCTTGTATAATTCCACTTATAGTTTTCATCTGGGAAAACAGATTACTGGATATAAGGAATACCATTAAGGTTAAGAATATCAAGTGTTTCATAGTCAATATAGATTATTTAATAGTATTAATAGTTAAAATAAATTCTATCCATGTTTTTCCACCCTTTCTGATCAGGGAGAATTCCTTCCTGAATAGGATCGCACATTTCAAGCCATATTTTATTTTCAGGCTCGTTATCTAACTTTTTCATATCTCCTTCAAAATCATCTCCCCAGTATTCATAATAACCAAACTCATACCACTCGCCATCTGCAAGCTGTACGAGATAGATGGAAAAATTATGCATGCCATATTTGGTAAGTAGATGACGAACTCCTGCGTTATTATCGGCATGTAGTTTCTTATATTCCTCAAGCTTATCCTTTTTTACCTTTACCACCATACCGACCCGTTTCACATTTTTATGCCATTCTTTATCAATGTCCATTTCTCCTTGGCCGCAGCCCAGGAAAAAGAAGATTACAATACAAGTTAGCAATAGATTTTTCATAGTAATTAGATTAAAAATTAGAAAATGTTTTGAGTTATGTTCTTTAAAAGCTTGCTTTAAGAAGATTAATCATTTCCTCCTGAGTGGCAATTTTTGGATTTGCTTTATAATCTGGTAATACCATACATTGTAAAGCAAGTGCTCCAATCTCACTTTCAGGCACGCCTTTTTCCTTAAGGGTTTTCCATAGTCCTATTTTTTTTATAAACTCATCAATCAGAATAATTGAACATTCAGCTGCTTTTTCATCTCCCAGACTCTTAAGTTCCGGGTTGAGAATTTTACCGATTTTAGCAAATTGAGGAATCGCTGATTTCCAGGTAAACCTTGTAAAAGAAGGGTAAACAATCGCAAGAGATTCGCCATGGGCCACATTCGGGTACATCCCGCCAATAGCCATTCCCATGCCATGTGGCAGAGTCACTCCTGCATTTGCAATGCACAATCCCGCCAATGTATCGGCCCAGGCCATTTTTTCTCTTAGATTCAAATCGCTCAGGTTATCCAGCAACGTTGGAAGATTTTCAACAACCATAGCTATTGCTTCCCATGCCAATAAATCGACATAAGCACCAGTACCTGGATTAAGAGTACTTTCAAATGCATGACATAATACATCGAACCCGGTTGTCGCAGTAACAAATTTCGGGACACTGAGCATCAGCTCAGGATCCACTATACACACTTTTGGATACAAAATGTTATTATATAATGCTGATTTATCTCTGGTTGCAGAGTTTGTAATAACTGCAACCTGTGTCACTTGGGAGCCAGTGCCTGAAGTTGTAGAAATAGCTATAACCGGCAATAATTTCTTTTTGTCTGGTTGCGGAGTTTTATAAAACAAATAGTCCCAGCTTATTCCAGTGTGAGTAGCCTCAACCGAGATAGCCTTTGCAGTATCCATGCTTGAACCTCCTCCGAGACCTATTATCATTTGTGCTCCGCAAGCTTTGGCAATTTTCGCCCCGGCTGTGATTGTCTCCACAGTTGGATTTGGAATGACTCCATCGAAATGGGTAACTTCAATACCTTTATCAGTAAGTATCTTTTTTACTTTATCGTATTGCTGCTGAAGAGCTGGTATAGCAGGGGGAGTTGTGACAAGAAGTGCTTTCTTACCATATAGCAATGCAACTTCTGCTAATTCATTTATACGCCCTTTCCCAAAAAGTATTTTAGTAGATTGGTGAAAATTGAAATTTTTCATATCACAATTTTGTTCATTTGTTAATAAATTACCTCTGTTATTCTCGGCGTTGCACCTTTTTGGGTGCATACATAAGCAGATATTTCTGTAGCTTTTTTATGTATTTCTTTCAATGGAATTCTCTTCAGGATTCCGGCTATGAAAATGGCAGTAAAAGAATCTCCCGCTCCAACTGTATCGGCAACCTGCACTTTTGGTGCCTCACAAAATGATGTTTCATCAGCACTTTTTATAATACTCCCACCGCTTCCCATGGTATAAACAATATATTTCAATTTGGAATTGCTGAGCAATTGATCTATCTGTTTTTCATGATCACCTTTATAACCAAAGTAGCTGGCAACAATTGGTAATTCATCTTCATTTAACTTCAATACATCTGAAAATATAATTGAATTCATAATAATCTC
>CAYGFI010000133.1:0-4157 GCA_964349045.1 uncultured Chitinophaga sp. | reverse complement strand
CGTTGAGTACCCCAATGAGGGTGTCAGGGAATTTCTCTTTTGTGAAATACCTTTGCCTGAGATTTATATCAAACACTTTCAAACAACCCGGTTTTAATGCTGAAATGAAGGTTCGGATTGTTTGCTCAGATTCCGGATTTCGCTGTGCCAGGCTGCCGAAACAAACAGCATCCAGTTCTTTTGCCAGGTTTTCCATATCTTTATTCCATCGAATATGATCCCAGGCTACATTCTCATGAATTATATAATCCGGATGTCCGGTTTCATCCACTTTAACAGTTACGGTACTGGTAGGGAACTCATTTTCCTGAATGTATTTATTGCTTAGGCCTAGTTCCCGGATGACTTTCTTCAGTTCAGTACCCAAATCATCTTTGCCGATTGCACTTAACATAAAACCTTCGCAGCCGGACTGTATCGTGTGAAATGCAAAGTTACAAGGAGCGCCACCCAGCTGCTTACCCGAATGCAAAACATCCCAGAGCAATTCTCCGATACCGGCTATTAAAGGTTTTTCCTTCATATCTTCATATCTATATCTCTATAACTCAATCATTACTTTCATACTCTTATCCCCTTGTTCTTCTATGAACTTATATGCTTCCAGGTATTTATTAAAAGGGAAGCTGTTGGTAAGAAGCGGTTTGGTTATAATTTTCCCTGAGGCAATCATTTCTGCTGCAGCCTCATAATCCTCCTGACGGTACATCATCGAACCAAAAACATTCAGTTCATGCTCGCCTAAATAGAACATATTAACAACCGGATTCTGGGAATAAACTCCAAGAATTACTACTGCCCCTCCTTTTTCAACAAATTGTATCAGACCATCCAATGATGCCTGAACACCTGCTGCTTCAAACCCGACCTGAAAGCCTTCATCGCCAAAGAAAGATTTGACTCCTTCTTCAAAAGAAATATTTTTTATGTTAAGTGCACGATTAATACCACACTGCTTGGCAATATTTAAGCGGTAATCACTTACATCAGTTATAAGGACTTTAGCTGCTCCTCTTGCAATTGCAAACTGTGCAACCAGGTTGCCAATGGTTCCTGCACCGGAAACGACAACATTTTTACCTTTTAAAGACGATACTCGATTGGTTGAATGGGCTCCAACCGCCGCGGGTTCAATCATGGCTCCCTGTTCAAACGACATACTTTCGGGGAAGGTTACTATCCTGTCATCCGTCACAACAAATAAGTCCTGGGCGACCCCGGGTGCCTGAAAACCCTGCACCTTCAATTTCTGGCAGGCATTAAACTGTCCTCTTTTACATGGCCCGCATTCTCCGCAAACAAGTTGCGGACGGGCTGTAGCCTTCATTCCTGGCTTCACTTTAGTTACTTTTTGTCCAACTGCTTCAACTATGGCCGAATATTCATGACCCTGTACCACGGGATAGGGGGTAGCGGGATGTTTTCCATGAAACACATGAATGTCAGAGCCGCAAACGCCTATTCTTTTAATTCTTAATAGGATCTCATTATCTTTTAACTGACCGGGTTCGGGAATTTCACGGAATTCAATTATACCGGGGGAAACCATAATTGCTTGTCTCATAATAATAAATTCAAAGAATTATATTGTTAATACTTGATAATGAAATAAATTGACGAGAACTGTTTAGCCAAAGATTGAATACAAAATAATCATAACTAACAGGAGTAAACCGGCTAAGAGCCGGACATCGCCAATACCTTTAAATTTGCCTTCGGTAATTACTGCAAGAGGACTTTTCCAAGTGCATTCCGCAATTACAGCGGGATCTGGCTTTGGTGTAAGATAACTTACTGCATAATAAATAACGCAGCATAAGCAGAATAACCACCAGGCTTGCATCATAAAGGGTATTCCAAGGCCTTCAGTAATATACATTTTACCGCTTATTGGAACGAAGTCTAAACAGAATGAGATTACACCAAGCAAGAAACCAACCCACAGCGTAACAATAGCAGCTTCTTTTGTTCCTCGTTTGCTAAATACTCCAAGCAGAAATACAGTTGTAATAGGTGGAGCCATTGCAGCAGCAATCTTGTTGATTGCTTCGAAAATACTGGTGAATTTCCCTCCCTGTGTTGACCATAACATAGCAATAATCATAATTAATACTGCTGCGATACGGCCTATAAGAACCTGACCTTTATCGGTTGTTGCCGGTCTTAACCGCTTCACAATATCCACTGAAACAAGCGTAGCTGAACTATTTAGCGCAGCAGCGAGCACACTCATTAATGCAGCCAGCAATGCTGCTGCAACAATACCTTTTAAACCTATGGGCAATAATTGTTTTATAAGAATAGGAAAGGTCTGGTTTGCGTCTGTTCCAATAAGATCTTTAAATAAAACATACCCAATAACACCAGGCAGTACGAGAATAAACACAGGAAGAATTTTCAATACACCTGCAAACAATGAACCTTTTTGAGCATCATCCACTGAGCGGGCGCTTAACACTCGCTGTACATGCGTTTGGTCGGTACACCAGTACCAGATTCCCATAACAGGATAACCTAAAAGTACTGCATACCAGGTCAATCCTGTGCTTGCTGCTGTCTGGCTAAGCGCTTTTAAGGAACTTGTAGTATGCAACATACTTAGTTGTCCTTCTTTGGCTGCTGCCTTAAATGCCGCCAATGTGGTAATACCATGCTCCGGTAAGGCAAGTATTCCAAAAACTGTAACCAATATTGCACCGACAATGAGAATTATTGTCTGCACCGATTCGGTTACCATTACTGCTTTTAGCCCACCAACAACTGTATAAACTGTTGTTACAAGTGAAATTAATATAATAGAATGTATAACACTAATGCCGAAGAAAGATTCGAACACCACAGCTCCGGCATAAAGGCTCATTCCCATGTGAATAAACAATGCGGCAAGTATCCCCATAAATGCAAGGAATGTCCTTGATGATGGTCCATATCGTTTTTCAAGGAACTCCGGAAGGGTTGCAATCCTGGTTTTAATATAAAACGGCGCAAAAATCAATCCTAACAAAATAAGGGTAAAAACTGCCATCCATTCAAAATTACCCCAAACCAAACCATCGTTATAGCCCGAAGCAGCTAAACCCACCATATGGATGGTCGAAATATTGGATGCAAAAAGGGCGGCTCCAACTATGAGCCATTTTAAACCTCGACCTGCCAAAAAATAGTTGTCGCTGGTCATTTTGCTCTTTCTGACAGACCACAATCCAATAAATAGTATACCAATAATGTATACAATAATAATTACCAGATCAATTGTGTCTATTTTTATATTATTCATAAGATCATATTAATTACGACTATTAATGAGTGTCTTTTTCAATTCTTTAACCCGAAATTATCAACCTGGTTTTTCTACTTTCCATCTGTCCCCTGCACCGGAAACCAGAATCACATTTCCATAAGCAGTGAAATCACCTGTACGTATCACTGTTTTTACGGTTTTGCTCATCTCCCTGATTTCTGAATGATCTACAGTTTCAACAGGAATATTTTCTCCAAATGACTTGCAAATATTTGCAAACAGAGTTGGACTTACATTTTTAGTCTGGTTTGCGACAACCATTTTTTCAACTGAAAAGAACTTTTTTAATTCTGCGAGAACCTCAAGCATCATGGGTTTATTCTCCCCTAAAGAAATATCTATTACTTCAATCCCTTGTGGAATAGCAAAACCAGCGTCAACCACCATTAATAAATCTGTATGTCCCTGTTTTGAAATAGCAGCTGCTATATCTCTATTTATAATTCCAACTTCTTTCATCTCGATATATAAAAATTTATTGTTTTATTAACTTATTTGCTCTTTAATTATATAAACGCGTTGTGCGATTGAAACCTGTTAATAATTATATAAATAAAATTGTGCATTTTACTGATATTCAGTATATTAAAAGAATAATTTAAGTGTATGCAAATCTTCTAATATAATTTTCAACAATAATTTGGTATTAAAGCTGATCTTTTAATGAATGTATGCAAAAGTAATCCGCATTATTGAGCGAAAACTTTTACATACATTCAACTTACACCAGTTTGTATTCACTCTTTACTTAACTAACTATAAATCTATATTATTAATTTCATATTAATATTCAATATAATCTAGATTTAAATATTCAATATTAGAAAATAAAACATAATCTGTCAAACTTTTTAAT
>CAYGFI010000132.1:0-13489 GCA_964349045.1 uncultured Chitinophaga sp. | reverse complement strand
TTCCGTCTTCCGTCTTCCTTCTCCCGTCTTCCGTCTTCCGTCTTCCTTCTCCCTTCTCCCTTCTCCCGACCTCCTCTCCAATTTATAATACCTGTTAATTTCCATTTGCAAATAGATTCATTAACTTTAAGTTTTATTTTTGTATAAGCATTGTAAAATTTATAGTTATGACTCACGTAAAAAATGTAGGAGAGAAAGTCAGAAAAATCAGGGAATCAAAAAATCTCTCCCAGGAAGAATTGGCCGACAGATCAAAGCTGAGCAAAGAACTAATTGTATCGATTGAAGAAAATAAAGAGTTGCCATTTCTGGCGCCTCTTATCCGTATCGCCCGTTCGTTGGGTGTCCGGCTTGGAACTTTCCTCGACGATTCAAGTGAACCGGGCCCGGTAATTGCCCGCAAAGGAATCAGGAAGGGACAGGTAAGTTTTTCTCATGATGTTAGTAAGGATTTGTCTCATTTGAGTTTTAATCCTTTAGCCAGTGATAAAGCCGGCAGACATATGGAACCTTTTATGATTGATATCCAACCCATCAAGGATTGCGAATTCTCATTATCATCACATGCAGGTGAAGAGTTTATTTATGTATTATCGGGAGACATTGAACTCTCCTATGGTACTGAGGTTTTTAAAATCTCGGCAGGAGAAAGTATATATTACGATTCAGTGGTTAATCATCATGTCCATACAGCTAATGATAAACCAGCCCGCATTCTGGCGGTAGTTTATGCGCCGTATTAGATTACTATGAATAATGAATTTACAGTTTTAAATTGTTGATTTCTTTCTTGGACCAAGGCTTGACGTGTAGCTTCTGCTTCTTATACAGATGAACTCCCCAATATAAAAAGGAATATTTTCAAATTGTCACATTTTCAAATTGTCAAATTATTCCACCCTTTTCGTCCCATCCCCAACTTCCGCAACATAAAACTCAGCCTTTAATCCTGTTTTTTCCAGATATCCGATGGCCACCTGTTCAATAAATTCATCAACTGTATCTTCTTGTACCAGACTAACAGTGCATCCTCCAAAACCTGCTCCGGTCATCCGTGATCCTAAAACACCAGGGATTTTCCGGGCTTCTTCAACCAGGGTGTCCAGTTCGATCCCGGTAACCTCATAATCATCGCGTAAAGAATCATGGGAAGCATTCATCAGTTGCCCGAATAATAACAGGTTTCCTGCCTTTAAAGCTTTTATTGCATCCAAAACACGCTGGTTTTCACTGATAACATGCTTTGCACGGCGGCGGACAACCGGATTCGTAATCATATCATTTATTTCAAGAAAACGCGCATAGGATACCTGACTAAGATTTTTTATTTTTTTAACCTGACTCAGGTTTTCAACCGCTATATCGCATTCCGAGCGTCGCTCATTGTATTTCGAATCAGCCAGTCCTCTTCTTTTATTAGTATTACTTATAATTAGTTTATATCCTGTTATTACAAGAGGAATCAGTTCGTAATCAAGAGTGTCACAATTTAAAAAGATGGCTTTATTTACAGCTCCCATCCCTACGGCAAACTGATCCATAATTCCACAATTAACACCAATAAACTGGTTTTCAGCTTTCTGTGATAATTTTATCAGAGAAACCATATTTTCTTTTACCGAAAAAACATCATTGATGGAATAAGCAGTGACCATTTCAATGGAGGCCGAAGAAGACAGACCGGCTCCGTTGGGTATATCCCCTGAAAAAAGAAAATCCAGTCCTCTGAAGCTGATCCCCATCTTACTGAATTGATCGATAACGCCTAAGGGATAATAGTACCATTCCTTACCGGCTTTTACAAAGGGAGGTTTGATGCTGATTTCCGAAGAATGGTCAAAATTGGTAGTCGCAAACCGAAAAACATCTTTGTGGTTCTCTTTTATGATCAGAGTGGTTCCAAAATTAAGGGCACAGGGAAACACATATCCTCCGTTATAATCCGTGTGTTCTCCGATGAGGTTCACTCTTCCCGGAGAAAAATAAACTCTGATACCCTTGTCATCAGTATTATAAACCGATGAGAACTTTTTTTTCAGAACTTGAAGGTCCATTTGGCAATTTTTAGGTTTTTCGAAAGCTAAAATTAGAAATTTATCCTTTCAAATCAACATAAAATTATTTATCTGCTTTCTCTTTTGCTATATTTGAAGCATTGAACCGGTAAACAGGAAAAATATGCTTCAGATATTCTCTAAGAACAGGATTCTATTTGCAGGGTATTTTCTTATCTTAATTTTTTGCATTCTTCTTTTATTGTTTATGGGCAAGAAAGATACTCATCTGTTTTTAACCGGTATTCATTCTGTTTTTTTCGATGGATTCATGAAACTCTTAACCTGGTTAGGTGATGGAATTTTTATGATTATTACCGGAGTAATGTTGCTTTTCAAAAGGATCAGATATGGACTGATCATCCTTTGCTCATATCTTGCATCAGGACTTTTGGTGCAACTTTTGAAAAGGTTGGTTTTTCCAGGGTACAAAAGACCGGTTGCATGGTTTCATGATATGGGAATTGAAATTTACCGTATTGGTGGAGTGGAGTACTACTCAGCATTCAGTTTTCCCTCCGGGCACACAACCACCGCTTTTACATTATTCTTCTTACTGGCATTTTTCGTAAAAAGTAACTTACTTAAAGCATTATTTTTGTTAATGGCTGTAATTACCGGATTTTCAAGAATTTATCTCTCGCAGCATTTTTTGGGAGATACGGTGGCAGGATCCGTACTTGGCATTTTTATTGCCGTAATGGTTTATTCACTTTTTCAAAACTGCAAAACGGTTTGGTTGGATAATAATATTATTTCTCTGATCTGGAAAAAGAATGCTTAAGATTACGAATATTAAAGCCAGTATAACCATAATTTTTATTGGAATTATCTTGTATATGCCTTTTTTGGGGGGAGTCAATCTTTTCGATTGGGATGAGATTAATTTTGCCGAATCGGCCCGCGAAATGATCGTTACCGGAAACTTCATCGATGTACAGATCAATTACCTGCCATTCTGGGAAAAACCTCCGCTTTTTATCTGGATGCAGGTTCTTTCCATGAAGATTTTCGGAATCAATGAATTTGCAGCCCGTTTTCCCAATGCAGTTTGCGGCATTATTACGCTATTAGTATTGTTCCATTCAGGGAGAAAATACAGGGATGAAAAATTCGGATGGATATGGGTGATGGCATACACCGGCTCAATCCTGCCATTCTTGTATTTCAAATCCGGTATTATTGATCCCTGGTTTAACCTTTTCATATTTCTGGGAATAACTAATTTCGTATTTTACCTTACAATTCCTGAATTCCGTACCCGGAAACTGATACTTTCAGCGCTTTTCCTTGGCCTTGCTGTACTGACTAAAGGACCGGTGGCCATATTGATTTTTACACTTACATTCATGGTTTATTTACTGATTGTGCGTTTTCGCGTAAAAACCAGTTTCAGGGATGTGGTAATATTTATTGCAGTTCTTGCTTTTTCCGGCGGGTTTTGGTTTATTCTTCAGATTCTTTCAGGAAATTACGGGATTATCTGGGATTTTATCATTTACCAGGTCAGGCTTTTTAAAACAGAAGACGCCGGGCATGGTGGTTTCCTGTTGTACCACTTTGTAGTACTATTCCTGGGCGTGTTTCCTGCATCTGTTTTTGCACTGTATTCCTTCTTCAAAAAAGAAAATGACAGGGAAGGGAACCATGAGTTTGCCCTATGGATGCAGATATTATTCTTTGTGGTTCTGATTCTTTTTACCATCGTAAACACAAAAATTGTTCATTATAGCTCCATGTGCTATTTCCCGCTAACTTTTATGGCATCATTAACTATTTGGCGAATTTTTTCCGGGGAGTTGCATGCAGGTCGTTTGCCTCGTTATTTGTTAGCTATAATTTCAACTGTCATTGGCCTCTGCATTGCTGCTGTTCCTTTTGTCGATGTATTTAAGGAAAGGATTATAGCAAATGGTTGGATCAGGGATGATTTTGCTATAGGAAATTTGCAGGCGTCAGGCAACTGGACCGGTTTTGAGGCATTTATCGGATTTTTTTATATTCTGTTTAACCTTTGGTTTATATGGAATTTCACAAAAAGTCCCAGCCGGTCTGTGAAAGGTATTTTTGCATCAACCCTGGGATTGGTCTTTCTTACAATGATCATAATTACTCCCCGGATTGAAGCCTATTCCCAGAGGGCTGCCATTGAGTTCTACCGTTCAGTAGCAGAAGAGGATGCTTATATTACCACAATCGGTTTTAAATCATACGCGCATTTATTTTACGGTAAAATAAATCCACCGGAAAATAAAATGTTATATGAAAAAGGATGGCTTTTAACTGGTGAAATCGATAAGACAACCTATATAATTTTTAAAATTAACCGCAAAACAAGATACTTAAATGAGTATCCCGATTTGAAAGTCATAGATGAAAAAAATGGTTTTGTTTTTGCCAGGCGTGATCCTGAATAAGGTACTGTTTTTAGCTCTTCATTTTCCTAATAACATTAGTTTTAATCATAAATAAAGAATTATATAACAACTGGTTTTAACTTTACCCTTTACCCTTTACCCTTAACCTAACAATCCTGATGATCAATAACAAAAAAATTACCGTCGTTCTTCCCGCATATAACGCGGCGAAGACCCTCGAAGTCACATATAATGAGATTCCATTCGATATCGTGGATGAAGTTGTACTGGTCGACGACCGGTCAAAAGACGACACAGTTCAAGTTGCAAAAATGCTGGGAATCAGACATATTATCCTGCACGATAAAAATTTGGGTTACGGGGGAAATCAAAAGTCTTGTTACAATAAATCCCTTGAACTGAATTCTGATATTGTAGTAATGTTACATCCTGATTACCAGTACACTCCAAAATTAATTCATTCAATGTGTTATCTTATTGCCAATGATGTGTATGAGGTGGTTTTCGGTTCGCGTATCCTTGGAAAGGGCGCAATGAAAGGAGGGATGCCGGTTTATAAGTATGTTGCCAACCGTCTGCTTACTCTTACACAAAACATAATGATGAATCAGAAATTATCGGAGTATCATACAGGCTTTCGTGCTTTTTCATCTGATGTGCTGCGAAGTATCGATTTCAATGCCAACTCAGACGACTTCGTTTTTGATAATCAGATGATCGCTCAGATCTTTTATTCAGGTTTCGAAATCGCTGAAATCACTTGTCCTACTAAATATTTCGATGATGCCTCATCGATTAATTTCCACAGGAGCTTTATATACGGGTTAGGTGTTTTGAAGACATCGGTTAAATATTTATTTCAAAAGCTGGGATTTGGCAATTACCGGATATTCCAGCACCCTTCAAAAGGGTATAATATCCTCTGACAGTTTCCGAAGAAAGTCGCAACTGATTATACGTATTTCAACATATTTATTTGATTTTCCTGCCTTCTGAGTGATTTGGGGCTTTTTTTCATTTAATCCAAAAGAAATTTTTGTTAATTTGCAATACCAAATCATTACCAAAAACAAATGAAAACGTTTTCTATCAGGATTCTTGCAATCTGCCTTTTTTTTACTGCAATATCGTGTTCGAAAAAGGATTCCGGTCCGAAATGGAACTATCTTTTTAACGGCACAGACCTTACAGGGTGGGTGCAAAAAAATGGCCAGGCTTCATATCAGGTGAGCGATTCAGTTATAATTGGAACGACTATTAATAATACACCTAATTCATTTCTTTGTACCGAAATGGATTATTCTGATTTTATTCTTGAACTTGAATTTAAAGTTCATCCTTCCATGAACAGCGGTGTACAGATTCGTTCAAAAAGTTATCCCGAATATCAGGAAGGACGCGTTCATGGCTACCAGGTTGAAATTGATCCTTCCGAAAGGGCTTATACCGGTGGCATCTATGACGAAGCCCGTCGTGGATGGCTCTATCCACTTAGCGATGTTGAAAATGTTTCATCCCGCGCTGCTTTTAAAAACGGGGAATGGAACACCTTCCGCGTTGAAGCGATAGGAAATAACATCAAAACCTGGGTTAATGGAGTGCCTGTTTCTAACCTGTACGATGACGTTGATTCTGTCGGTTTTATTGCTCTTCAGGTTCATTCCATTGGTCAGGATACAACCCTGGCTGGAAGGCAGATTATGTGGAAAAATATAAAAATCATTACCGAAAATTCCGAAAAATACAGATCTCCTTCTGACGCAAAAGTTAAATCTTTTCTGGTTAATTCCCTTACTGATCAGGAAGTTGACGAAGGCTGGAAACTGCTTTTCGATGGACAATCAAATTCAGGCTGGAGAAAGGCATACGGAGAAAGTTTTCCTGAAAAAGGCTGGAAAATCGAAAAGGGAGAACTTTCTGTTCTTCCTTCCACCGGAGCCGAATCTCAGAATGGTGGAGACATTGTTACCATTGATGAATACGACAATTTTGAGTTCATGCTTCAGGCAAAACTTACACCGGGAGCAAATAGTGGTATAAAGTATTTTGTTACCGAACAGGAAGAGAATAATCCCGGAAGCGCTATCGGGCTTGAATTTCAGATTCTCGACGATAAACTTCATCCTGATGCTAAACTGGGTAGTCAGGAAGGCAGCCGGACATTTGCATCTTTATACGACCTGATCAAAGCCAACAATAAGCGGGTGAATGCAATGGGTGAATGGAATAATATCCGCATTATTTCAAATAACAAACATGTGGAACATTGGCTCAATGGGGTTAAAGTTCTTGAATACGATAGGGGGAGCGCTGAATTCCGCAAACTGGTTTCTCAAAGTAAATATAAAGACATGAAAGCCTTTGGTGAAGCAGAAAAGGGTCATATTCTTCTGCAGGATCACGGAAACGAAGTATCTTTTAGAAGTATAAAAATTAGGGAGCTCAATAGATAACTCCTGGCTATTCAGGTAATACAGATGCAAGGCACTGATTATTTTAATGCCCATAAACAATCCAATAAGTCTGTAGCCATGTGCAAAACCAACCCGATGGCAATCCATCGTGTTTTTTGATAAAAAAGTCCTGCCATATAAAATCCTATTGCCCAATAACTATGAAGGGGATGAAAATTGATGCTGCATCGTTGCGGATCAAATATTGGACTGGCCAGTAGATGATCCAGATCAACAAGGATGGTCAAAACCATTATCAAACCTGCTTTCATCCAATTATTTCTGTAGAAAATCCAGGCAACGAAAAATGGAAATACCAGGTGCAGGAAAAAATGAACTATTGATTGCCAATTAATTAATAAATTGCCGGGTTCCATTCAATCGGGTTTACAAATGTTTGTTTTGTTTTACGGTGTTTTTTCTATGAATTTATCTCTCAATTTCCCGGGACGATGTCCCAGGCATTGTTATCTCAGCCTTTCAGGCTGAACTTAACTTTACAAACTTTATAACTTTATAACTTTACCCTCCCTCATACTCAGAAAAGCAGCATTAATAATTCTGATCCCAAGTGCAGCCTCTTCAGCCTTCACTGGAACTTCAGTCCCCTCCCGGATAGCCTTATACAGGCGCTCATAAAACGCCGGGTAATTTCCTGGAATAGTTTCGATTTCACCTCTGAATTTTTTACCTTTTTCGGTGGTATTTAAAAGGCCCCAATCTTCTTCATTTTCTTTTCCCCAAACGGCTTGCCCGGGTAATTTCCCCTCTTTTAAATCCTGCTCCTGAGGATCAGTTCCCCATTTCAAAAAGGAACCTTCCGTACCATGAACAATATATCGTGGGCCAGGCTCTTTTACCAGCATACTTCCTCCAACTGAAATGCTTAGGTTTTCGGCATAATGCAGACGGATATCAAAATAATCATCTACCTGTCCGTCAGTGCGTAAGGTACGGATATCAGCGTTTATGGCCGCTGGTTTGCCAAAAAGAACAATAACCTGGTCGATTAAATGCGATCCCAGATTATATATAATGCCGGTTCCTGATGAGGATTCTTCTTTCCATGTATTATCCTGAATGAAATTGCGATAACGATCGAAATGAGATTCAAATGTAACAAGCCTTCCAAGCATTTTATCGTTGATTACTTTCTGTACGGTCAGGAAATCCCCATCCCACCGGCGGTTTTGAAATACCGACAAAACAAGGCCTTTACTTTTAGCCAGGGCAATTAACTCAAGCCCTTCTTCATAGGTTTGTGTAAATGGCTTTTCAACAACCACGTGTTTTCCGGCCTCAATAGCTTGTTTTGTTTGTTCATAATGAAGGTAATCAGGAGTGTTAACAATGATAAGTTCAATTACCGCATCCTGCAATAGTTCTTCAAACGATCTCACTAAGTGAGAATAACCATATCGCTCCCTGCTCAGATCTTTATTTCGCTCAACAATGGCAGTGATTTCAAATCCGGGATTTGTATGAAGCAGAGGTGCATGAAACACCATACCCGACATGCCAAAAGAGGCAATTCCTGTTTTGATTGTTTTTCTCATTCTGATGACGTGCTTAATATCTGATTTCAATCTTGTATCAAAAATAGGTATAATTCAATAATAACAGGTCTTCTGATTTTCAAAACATGTCTGGCTGAATTGCAATAATCAAATTCTCACTTTTTTCGCTACGCATCACGAGGATCATCAAAAATTTTAAAGATTCCTATTTTCAAATTGTCAAATTGTCAAATTGTCGAATTATCGAATTCAAATAATAATAACTTTGCAAAAAACTTATTCATGCCAACCATCTATCGAAACCTATTCGCTATGGGAACCCGCTTTGATATGGTTCTCCCGGGAATAGACGAAAATGCCGGTGATTTCATTTTCACTCTCGTTAGTAAGGAAATCTTCAGGTTGGAAGAGTTGCTAAGTAACTATGTTCGCTCATCAACTTTGTCTAAGTTAAATGAATCCGCATTCAAATCCCCATTTTACGCTGATGACGAGTTATTTGGATTGATGTATGATCTCAAAATGATGCATTTGTCCACCCTTGGTTTTTTTGATGTAAGCATAAGTAAATTAAATGGATCAGGAAACGGAACTCCTTTAGAAAATAAACAGATAACGCCTTTCTCATCCGGAATGAATGAGATAATTTTAAATAATGAGGAAAAGACCGTTCGATTTGCTGAACAAGGGATTTCAATCGATTCAGGAGGATTTGGAAAAGGTTTTGCTCTCGAGAAAGTAAAAAAAGTGCTTTTAGATCATAATATTCTTCAGGCTTTTATTAGTTTTGGGGAGAGTTCTGTATTAGGTTTGGGAAATCATCCTTTCGGTGAAGGATGGAAAGTAAGCATACCGGATATTTATTCTCAGGAAAGTTTATTTGTGTTTCATTTGAAAAACAATTCTTTATCTGTTTCTGGAAATACACCGGCTAACATGAACAAATATCATCAGGGTCATATAATAAACCCGTTTACCGGGGTATATGAAAGTAATCCCGGAATTATATGTGTTTCAGGACCTTCTACTTTCCAGGCTGAGATACTTTCTACAGCGCTGTTTATTGCAGGAGAGAAAGAACAAATACAAATTCTGAAAAATTTTAGCGGATTTGAAGCTGTCAGGATTTCCTATGCAGCAAAAAGTAAAACTCCGGTAATTAAGGAAATACTTTTATCATAAATCATGAAAAATCTGAATAATAATTCACGCAGGGACTTTCTGAAAGCATTTTCTCTTTTAGCAGGTTCCACATTGCTTCTTTCTCAGATGCCCTGGTTACGGGATTTGCATGCTCAGAATCCGGGTAGAAGAATTAAGCTGGGAATTATCGGTTCCGGATCCCGGGGAAATCTTTTGCAACTTTATCTTAAAGAAATTCCGGAATGCGAAATGAGCTGCGTATGCGATAATTACCCTCCCAACCTGGAGGCTGGAATTGCAATTGCCGGCAAACTGGCGAAAGCTTATACAAATCATCGGGAAATGCTTGAAAAAGAGCAACTGGATGCCGTTATAATTGCCACTCCGCTATATGAACATGCTCATATCACCCTCGATGCTTTGAATGCAGGTGTTCATGTTTTTTGCGAAAAAAGCATGGCTCTTACAATCGGGGATTCAGATAACATGGTCAGGGCTCAGCAAAAAACCGGCAAAATTCTGTTGATAGGTCATCAACGTATGTTTAATGTTAAGTACCAGAGAGCTATTCAGCTTATTATGGATGGTAAAATAGGACCAGTTACTCATATGAGAGCATACTGGCACAGGAACAATGACTGGCGCCGGCCGGTTCCCTCTCCCGAGCTGGAAAGGAAAATTAACTGGCGGTTGTACAGAGATTATTCCTGTGGTATACTGACAGAACTTACATCACACCAGGTGCAGGTTACAAACCAGATTTTAGGTGAGGTTCCACAATACGTCTGGGGTTCTGGCAGTACTAATTACTGGAAGGATGGGAGGGAAGTGGAGGATAATGTAAGCCTGGTTTACAAATATCCGGGCGGAACTCATTTGGTTTACGATTCCGTAAACAGTAACCAGCATTACGGGCTCGAAGAGCAAATTATGGGTCCAAAAGGTACCATGGAACTTGAAGGAGGAAAAATGTGGCAGGAAATACCACCTCCTGCGCCGGGAATTCTTCAGCTTATTAACCAGATTGAAAATAAAATATTCGATGTGATTCCAATTGGAGGTGCAAGCTGGATTCCCGATACGGCTGTGAAAAGTAAAGGAGAATATATCTGGAACGAGGTACTCGAATCCGATGGCACCAAAATGGAAATGGAGGCTTTTGTTTCAATGGTTCGTGAAAATCGCTTTGTCCCTGAACTGCTCCGTCAGGGTTTCTATGCTACAGTAGCTTCTTTGATGGGTTATGAAGCCATTCAGAAGAATCGGGTTGTAAACTGGCCTTCCAACCTTTCACTTTAAGTTTTTAAATCAGACCTTTTAAATCTGGAAAATCGTACTTAATAAGTTCTGTTCAAAATATCGTATCCGATGAAATCCCCATGTTTTGCAAACGCAAACACAATGATAACAAAATCAGCAACATGGGGGTTCCATCATCCCACTAAAATAAATTTTGTTATGATGAAACCCACAACAATCTCCCCCGAAACAAAGAGAAATGAACTTATTATAATTTCACTCTGTTTTATTGCTGCTTTAACATTCAATATAGTTAGCATCATTATTTTTAAAACTTCATGGAAAGAGCTTTTTACTCAAATCCACATAGTATTCATTCTGAGCTTAGTCTTTTATTTTATTTTGTTGATTTTGAGAGGATTCTATTGGATTGCGTCGGGGATTTTAACTAAAAAAAATAAATAAATCATTTAATATGAAGAAGATAAGCATTGTATCGTTTTTGTTTTTTGCTGTTATAGGTTTGATTTCCTGCCAACCGGCGCCAGAAATTAAAACTCCGGATGTCAGAAATATTATTTTTATGATAGGAGATGGAATGGGACTATCTGCAGTGTATGCAGCAATGTCTGTTTCACCAGAACCTTTAAACTTTGAACGTTGCTCACATACAGGATTATCTAAAACATATTCACTTACTGATTATATTACCGACTCTGCCGCGGGAGGTACAGCATTATCATCGGGAAAGAAAACAAGAAATGGTGTTATCGGTCAGGATACACTTGGAAATAAATTCAAATCCATCCTGGAAATCGCCGAAGAACATGGTCTTGCAACCGGACTGGTGTCTACTTCTGCAATTACTCATGCAACTCCGGCCTCTTTCATCGCGCACGTCCCGGACCGGGATTTGTATGAGGATATTGCTCTTGAATTTCTTAAAACTGATATTGATGTTTTTATCGGGGGAGGATTGAATCATTTCTACCGCCGGGCAGATGGTCAAAACCTGCTGGATAGTCTTAGGGAACGTGGATACCAGGTTGATACTACTCTTGAAAGTGTTTTAAAAGCAAACACCCTGAAACTGGCTGGCTTTACTGCTCCGGGTCACAATCCTTTCAGGCTGAATGGCCGCGGTGACATGTTGCCTCAATCCTCCCAAAAAGCCATTAATATCCTAAGTCAGAATCCAAAAGGCTTTTTCCTGATGATAGAAGGTTCACAAATCGACTGGGCAGGACATGACAACCACCAGGAAAGGTTAATAGACGAGACTCTCGATTTTGACAAGGCGCTTGGAATTGTCCTTGATTTCGCCCAAAAAGACGGGCATACCCTCGTGGTAGTAACTGCCGATCATGAAACAGGTGGTGTTACTATTACCAATGGAGATTTACAGAAGCGCCAAACCACTCTGAATTTCTCAACAAAAGGCCATACTGCGGTAATGGTTCCTGTTTATGCATTTGGACCAGGTGCAGAGAAATTTACTGGTATTTATGATAATACGGCATTTTTTGGGAAGTTTCTGGAATTGTTTGGTTTCCAATAACAACAAAAGATATTGATCTATTCAATTCGGTTTTTTAAAAATCAATCCTGCATCTGGTTTGGAGTATTAACTCTTCTGACTTCCTGCAACCCACGAATTTCGGGATATATATCATCAGACACTCCTCGTGTATATAATATAAAACCAATACTTCATCTTGGACCAGAGTTAAAAGAATCTTCGGGATTATGTCATTTTGATAGTAAATTTTGGACCATCAACGACGGTGGAGGTGAAAATTTAATTTACAGTTTTGGTATCCGTAAAAAGGATTCCTCCAGTAATTTTAGAATTGAAAACGCTGTAAACCACGACTGGGAATCCCTTGATGATGACAGTCTTTTCGTATACATTGCCGATGTAGGAGATAATTTCGGTACGCGCGATTCAATTTTTGTATATCGTATCCTGAAAACGGACATAACCGGCATACTTCAAATCCCTTGTGATATAATCAGGTTAAGCATACCTGAAAAACAGGTTAATCCAAAAAGTTCATCATGGAGTTCGCATGACTGCGAGGCCATTGCACTCATAGATGATTCAATTTACCTCTTTACAAAAAACTGGATTGATTTCACTACCTCAGTTTATGTGATCCCTGCAGTACCGGGTAGCTATTCACCTTCTGTGAGGTCTGTTGCCAGGGTTAATATGCTTGTCACAGGCGCTGATTTTGATTCCTGTTCGGGCAAACTATATCTTATCGGATATATGAAGTACAAACCGGTTATAATAGTATTTCCTTCCTCATATTCAGGATACCTGGCCGATAAACCCTTTACACGGATTCGCTTTCCGGCCCGGTTTGGAACCCAGACAGAAGCAATATCTGTATCTTGTCGCGGAGAAGTGTTTATCACCTCCGAACGAAGCATTTATCCGGCGCGCTTATTTAAGGTTAGTTCGAAAGAATAGATAACAATTTTTTTCTTCCATTTATCAGATGTAAATTTGTCAACTATAAATCATAGATGAAACCCACATATACTTCGAACACAAACACAATTACAACAAAATCAGATACATATGGGTTCCATCATCCCTCTAAAATAAATTTTGTTATGATGAAACCTCCATGTATTAGCATACACAAACACAATAGTATAATAATCAACAACATGGAGGTTCCATCATCCCGCTAAAA
>CAYGFI010000131.1:0-13580 GCA_964349045.1 uncultured Chitinophaga sp. | reverse complement strand
AAGTGACGGTAGAGGATCTTTGACTAAAAAAGGTAACGAGGACTGCGCAGACTGATCATTCCGAAGCACGAACTCATTTCTTCCAGAACTCCGGAGTAAAAAGAACCAGAACTGTAAATAATTCGAGTCGACCGATAAGCATCAGGAAAGAAAGAAACCATTTGCCAAAACCCGGAAAATGACTAAAATTGTCGGTTGGTCCGACAAGGCCGATTCCCGGTCCGATGTTACCCAGGCAAGTAGCTACTGCACCCAGGGAAGTATCAAGATCATAACCAATTACAGATATGACGATAACACCTGAAATCAGAATCAGCACATAAAAGGAAACAAATGCCAGGACGTTGGTTACAATACCCGGATTGACCACTTGTTGGTTAAATCGTATGGGCAAAACTGCATGAGGATGAATTAACCTTTTCAGCTCGAGAGAACTGTTTTTAAGGACAAGAATTATTCTCATGATCTTTATACTACCCCCCGTTGAACCTGCTGAGCCTCCAAAAAACATTAGAATGACGATTAAAACCCATAAAACTGTTGTCCAACTCATATAGTCGGAAGTAATAAAACCTGTTGTCGTTATAATAGAAACCACCTGAAAGAGAGTATTTCTGAATGAAGGCTCAACCGGAGTATCCATGGTAAAATACATGATTATCGCCATGATAATTGAAAAACCCAGGACAAATCCCAGATAATAACGAAACTCCTCATTCTTGAATACACGCCCGAATCGTAAGTGTAATGCGAAATATGAAAGTGTAAAATTTGTACCTGCAACAAACATGAAAAAAGTAATAACATAATGGATATATGGGGAATCCCAGTAGGCGATGCTGGCTTGTTTGGTACTATAACCTCCGGTAGCCATGGTAGTAAATGAATGGCATATGGCATCGAAAAGGTTCATATCTCCGAACCAAAGCAATACGATTTCAAAAATTGTAAATATTACATATATCAGCCAAAGTCGGGAGGCCGTTCCTTTTATACGGGGATGAAGCTTATCGGGTGATGGCCCGGGTACTTCCGCAATAAAGAGCTGCATCCCTCCAATCCCCAGAAGAGGTAATATTGCAAGCGAAAGTACGATGATTCCCATACCTCCAATCCACTGGGTAAGGCTCCTCCAGAACAACATCCCATGAGAGAGTGATTCAATATCATTTAAAATTGATGCTCCTGTAGTGGTAAAGCCACTCATAGTTTCGAAGAATGCATCTGTATAGGAAGGAATTGCACCTCCAATTACAAAGGGCAGTGCACCAATTAATGAAAACAGAACCCAGCCTGCAGATACAATGATGTAACCATCTTTTTTTGAAATGCCTATTTGGGATCGACGGGTAAGCAGCCACGAAAAACCTCCAGAAATAATCGCAAACAGGCCGGAAATAAGAAAAGCATAGGAATCCTTTTCCTGGTAAATAATTGCTACAGGAATTGACATGAGAATGAAAACTCCTTCAATTAGTAATAGAAATCCCAGGATATTAATAATGGCTCTGGAATTGATCATTGAGAGCTTAGTTAAAGAATTTGCCTATATGACCGACTGATGAAGGCAACGCAAAAACAACTACCCTATCACCGGCTTTTATTTCTGTATCACCCTGTGCAATAAAACTTGCATTTCCTCTTACAATACCTCCGATTATGGCATCATCCGGAAACTCCATTTCTTTTAAATTCCCCTGTGTAATCAGGGAACCCTGTTTAACAACGAATTCAACAACTTCAGCTTCCGTTCCGGTCAGACACTTAATTGATGATACCTCAGTATTCATAGTGAAGCGGAAGATGCGACTTGCCGCAATCAGTTTTTTATTAATAATAGTATCAATTCCTATTGCCTCCGCGAGAGGGATATAATCAAGGTTCTCAACCTCAGCGATAGCTTTTTTCACACCCATTCTCTTGGCAAGAAGACACGATAAGATATTAGTTTCAGAGTTTCCGGTTACTGCAATAAATGCATCCATCTTTGAAATTCCTTCCTGCGCCAACAACTCAACATTACTCCCATCCCCATTAATAACCAGGCAATTATCCAGCATATTTGAAATGGAGTAACTTTTTTCGCGGTTCAGTTCGATCAGTTTGACGTAATGATGATCGCCAAGATCACGGGCGGTTCTGATTCCAATTCTGCTTCCACCGAGAATCATAATATTTCTGACTTCAAAATTCTCTTTCCCTGTATACATCAGAAGATTGTTTACACCTCCTTTATTGGTAATAATATATACCAGGTCTCCCTCCTGGAAACGATCTTGCCCGCGTGGGATAATCGTTACCCCTTCCCTTGTTATGGCAACTGCACGAAATTCAATAACACTATCAGGATCAGCAATTTCATTAAGACTTTTATTGATGATCGGGGCATTTTCATCTAGTTTGAATGCATATAGATGAAGATTTCCTCCTGAAAAATCAACGATATCCGACATTCCCGTTTGTGACAATAATCCTACTACCTCTCTGGCTGCAATCATCTCAGGATAAATCATATAGTCAATACCTTGACTTATAAGCATTTCTCTGTTGGCCGGGTATAGATATTCCTGGTTGTCGATACGGGCGATCGTTTTTCTGGCGCCGAGCTGCTTTGCCAGAATTGCTGCTGTAATATTTGTTGATTCTGAGTTAGTTACAGCAATGAATAAGTCAGCTTTCTTGATATTAGCTTCCTTCAATATTCCAAATGAGGTCGCACCTCCTTCAATAGTAAGCACGTCGAGTGAGGTAGCGACTGCTTTAAGCCGATCCGTCTCGGAATCAATGACTGTGATATCGTGACTTTCATTGCTAAGCATTTTTGCCAGATGTGATCCAACAGCGCCGGCACCGGCAATAATTATTTTCATTTAAGTAAATGTGAAACTGATTCAAACAATCGGCAAAATAACGCAATATATTAGATTCCGCCCAAGTATTCATCAAATATTTTAATTTTACCAAACATCCGGTTTTGCGACCAGGGGATATCTGAAGGCACCATTAGACCTGGTATCAAAAATACTCCCGGTTTGAATGATACCGGTTTCATCAGGTATAAATTGCAAATACCTTGAAGCAGATGAACTAATTACTAGTTGGTTAGTTTTAAACAAAGGTTTTTGACCTTTCCAAAGACGGGGTATTCTGTTGTTAACAATCAGCAAATCAATAGTTAAAGGATTTTTTGATTGAATCCCGGTAAAAACCGCCGGATCATTTAAAATTAGCACGGATTTATCTGCAAACCTGAAAAAATAATTGTGATTACCCGGAATCTTTATGATTCCTCCAGGTAGTATCAAAGAATCATTTAGTCCGGTTATTACTGTTTTTGTAATGCCATGCCGAATGATATAAGGTTTACATTTATATTTGAAACTCTCCTCAATATCAACTGTATCCGGAGCGTTATGCAGGAATGTTCCGTTATTCGCTTCTATGATTCCCATGATCATTTTCCCGGGAACTGAAAACAATATTAATTCAGCCTGTTGCAAAGAAAAGTACTTCAGTAGGGTTCCGGTTGAAATAAAAAATAGCAGTGCAGCTAATCCCGATATTAAAAAAAAGTTGATCCTGTAGCGTATAAAAAAAACGATTCCAAGGAGTAAAAGGATAAAACAAAACATCTGAAAATCGTTCAGATAAATCATGTCCATACCAGGCGAAGGAAGACCTTCAATATACTTTACCGATATATTCATTATACCGATAAAAAAAAGCAACACTTTCAGTATAAGTGCAAAAACAACCGGAATCATCAGGAAAAAAAGCATAGATATAAAAACAATCATTATGATTGTCACCAAAGGAATTACCACCAGGTTACTGATAATGAACCAGGGAGGGAAACGATTGAAATAAAAAAGAGTAAGTGGTAACGTGCCAAGTTGTGCGGCAATGCTAACAGAACATATATCCCATGTCTTTTTTAACAACCAGTTCCTGGGTGCAAAAAGGATGGAAATCCTGGGTTGAAAAAAAACGATACTTAGAACCGCAACATAGGAAAGCTGAAATCCTGCATCAGTGAGCCATTGAGGATTGATCAATAAACCAAAAAACGCTGAGACCGCTAATGAATTGTAAACTGAAGTTTCTTTCTGAATGATCTTTCCGAGGGAAACAAGGGTAAACATTGCAGCCGATCTGACCACAGATGCAGTAGCCCCTGTCATAAGGGCATAAAACCAAATCAGACTTGTTATCAGAATGAATTGGAAAAATCGCCCCCCCGGCAACTTCTTTACCCAAACGAAAATATAACTCAATACCATCCAGATCAGACCAACATGGAGCCCGGAAACTGCTAATACATGCATGGCTCCGCTGGCAGCATAAGCCTCGCGTATTTCCGGGGTCAGAAGTTCTTTCGAACCCAAACCAAGAGCATAGAGCACACCCAGATTTTTATTTTGTGGCTCCAAACTTTCAATTTTATTCCATAAAAGATCCCTTAGCTTTAAAGTTACCAGGTTTAATGAACTTTTTCTTTGTGTACTAATGAATATCCATTCTCCATCCCTAATAAAACATCGGTATAATAATCCCCGGCTTTCCAGATAAGACGCATAGTCAAATTCTCCCGGATTCATTGGGCCCTGTATCCTTTCAGGCAAAGTTCTCAATATAATAGTTTGTCCTGCCCTGGGTAGTAAAGTATTATTACCTACCTGCATTAAAACCTGGGCTTTGTAACGTTGCAATGAACTTGAATCCTGAAATAAATCCAATTCAAAACGAACCATTTTGTTTTTTATTACAGGTGACGAAAGTACTTCTCCCAGCCAGTATCTTTTCGAATCTTCGGGTATCAGCTTATGACCTTCATGAAATCTTTTCGTAACCATTATCCCTGAACAAAAAAATATCAGATATACTAAAATACCCGTAATCCAGGAATGCCGGGGTTTTAACGTCAACCGAAAAATGAGGATACAAAGAAGTAAAATCCATGTCGCAAGCATTCCCATGAGCAATAAATTGACGGATGGCACCATCAATTTACCTGCAAAAATACCCGTAGTTAAGGCTATGGCGGGCCTTAACACAGGTATTGATTTTATGTCCCTGATGATTTGCATCTTTATCTTAATGTTCCTTATAGGAAAAAATCATTGTTTTAACCGCATTTTTTACCAGAGATTAACCGTCACAGACGAACAATACTTTAAAAATTCTGTTTATATAAAAAGTATGTAATATTGCCTGACGTTTGGAGTTCTTAGAGTAGCTCAAGTAAATACCTCTAAGGTACTAATCAGTAATTCCATCATCAATGACTTTAGGCACTCCAAACTTTTTGCACTCTATGCACTTATTAGTAATTTAAGTTTTAATCTTTTAAGTTAAATGCCTATATTTACGTCATACCGGGTAAATACGAATAATATTAAATCATGAAGTTATGATCAACCTGAAAACCACTTATCTCGGAATTGAACTAAAGAATCCGATAATAATAGGAGCCAGCAATCTGGTAAGCAATGCAGACAATATGAAAGCCGCCGAAGAGGCAGGCGCTGCAGCTATTGTTTTTAAATCGCTTTTTGAAGAACAAATTCAACTTGAGAATTACCATCTTGATAACCAGATGGAAGAGTATAACGACCGTAATGCTGAGATGGTCAAACTATTTCCAGATATCAGTCATGCCGGTCCACAGGAACATCTCCATAAACTGCGCAAGGCCAAAGAAGCTGTAAGCATACCGGTTATAGCAAGCTTAAACGCAGTTTACCACGAATCATGGATAGAATATGCAAAACTTATTGAAGATACAGGTGTAGATGCACTGGAATTAAATTTCTATTCCATTCCGAAAGATTTTACAAAAGATGAGAAAGACATCATTAATGAACAACTTGCTATTGTAAAAGAAATAAAAAAGACGCTGAATATTCCTGTAAGTGTTAAATTAAGTCCCTATTACACCAATATCCTGAAGTTTATAGCGGAGCTTGATAAAGCCGGAGTTGATGGACTTGTTTTGTTCAACCGGATGTTTCAACCCGATATTGATCTTGAAAAAGAAGAGCATTTTTCACCTTTCAACCTGAGCAGTGAAAATGATAGTCGTATAGCTCTTCGTTTTGCTGGTTTGCTATATGGTCGCACAAAAGCAAAGATTTGTTCGAATTCCGGAATTATGGAAGGCAAAGATGTTGTTAAAGCTATTTTAGCAGGGGCTGATGCGGTTCAGGTGGTAAGTACCCTGTATAAGCATAAACTGAGTCATATTTCCGTAATGCTGGATGAAATGAACCAGTGGATGAAGGTGAAAAAATACAATTCGCTTAAAGATTTTAGAGGTAAATTATCGGAAAAAAACACCAAAGATCCCTTTGTATATAAAAGGGCACAGTATATCGATTTGCTTTTAAAATCGGAAGATCTTCTGAAAACTTCTTCTTTGAGGTAGACTTAACTATTTACCTGACTAAGCAACTTTGTTCATTACAGGGTTGCTTTTTTATTTACCGGGGATTATAATTTTATAATGAATATCAACTTTACCCAATGATATGGCATTGAGTTTCCCAGCAATAAGTCTCTTTCTGAGAGGATTGATCTTATCCACAAACAATATCCCTTCCAGATGGTCGTACTCATGCTGAATGATACGCGCCTTTACTCCTTCAAATTCGTCTTCGTGAAAATTAAAATTCTCATCATAATATTGAATACTGACTTTTTCCGGTCGGTCAACATCTTCTCTTAAATCCGGTATACTCAAACAGCCTTCATTAAAAGTCCAGGGTTCGCCCCAATAACGGGTAATTTTCGGATTTATAAATACTTTTTTAAAATCTGATAAGTCCTCTTCTGTTTCAATATCCTCTTCTTCCAGACCAGAGCCAGTAGCATCAACAACAAACAAACGGATTGCGAGTCCAATCTGGGGCGCAGCAAGGCCAACTCCTTCCGAGAATTTCAAGGTTTCATACATATCCTCAATTAGCTGTGCAAGCTCAGGATAATTTCTATCGACTTCATTGGTTTTTTTTCTCAGTATAGATGTACCGTATACGTATATTGGATAAATCATGATAGAGGATTCCGAAACATCGGTATAGTTTAAGTGTTTTTTTTATTTTTTGTTTATTTGCTCCAGATAAGATTGCAGTATAATTGCCGCGCTTATCTTGTCCAAATTACCTTTTACCTGTCTGTCTTTTTTCTTCATTCCTCCCCTGACCATTGCATCCAAAGCCAGGCGAGATGTAAACCTTTCATCCATCCAAATGACCGGAAGACCTGGGAACCGGCGCTTTACTGCAGTTTCGAACTGCCTGATATAATATAACGCCTCCGAATCGGTATTGTTCATTTTTTTGGGGAGTCCCAGAACAATGGCATCTACTTTTTCTTTTAGAATGTAATCGCTGAGAAAATCCAGGATTTCATGAGCCCCGAGTGTTATCAGTCCGCTTGCAATCATCTGCATAGGATCCGTTACTGCCACTCCGACTCTTTTTGTACCGTAATCTATACCGATTATTCGTCCCAAAATATTATTTTTTATGAGACAAAGTTAATAAAAAAGACCGGAGTCAGTTACCCCGGTCTCGTATGTAATTTAACATATGGATTATTCTTTATACAGCAGGTTTAAAATCCATTGAGGCAAGTCTTGCATATGACCTGTACCTCCATTTTGCATTATCTTCTGCTATTTTAAACAATTCCTCCGATTCTTCAGGGAAGGACTGCTGCAGTGATGTATACCGGACTTCTGAATTCAGGAATTCTCTGAATTTTGAAAAGTCGGGTTCTTTGGAATCCAATTGGAAGGGATTCTGTCCCTGGGCTTCCAGTTGCGGGTTAAACCGATAAAGATGCCAGTAGCCAGCCTCAACAGCATGTTTCTGTTGTTTCTGTGTTACACCCATACCTGCTTTCAGACCATGGTTGATACACGGCGAATAGGCAATAATAAGCGAGGGACCGGGATAAGCTTCTGCTTCTCTGAGAACCTTGAGGTATTGGGCCTGACTGGCGCCCATTGCAACCTGCGCAACATAAACATAACCGTAGGTTATAGCCATCATTCCAAGATCTTTCTTCCTGATTCTCTTTCCGGAAGTTGCAAATTTAGCAACGGCGCCAACAGGTGTGGATTTCGAAGATTGTCCGCCTGTATTGGAATAAACCTCAGTATCCAGAACCAGTACGTTCACATCTTCACCGGACGCTAATACATGATCGAGCCCACCGTAACCGATATCGTAAGCCCAACCGTCGCCTCCAAAAATCCATTGTGATTTTTTAATCAGATATTGTTTTAGATTAAGAATCTCATTTGTTACGGGGGATTTTTCCTTTTCACAAGCAGCAATCACGAGTTTAGAAGCTTCTTTCGACTCATTAGCATTGTCCTTATGGGTCAGCCATGATTCAAATGCAGTTTTCAGTTTAGACGAGATGCCCTTTGTAATTTCATTTTTCATCAGAATACTTATTCTATTTCTCAACTGGTTAACACCAATAGACATTCCAAAACCGTATTCAGCATTGTCTTCAAAAAGAGAGTTTGCCCAGGCCGGACCATTTCCTTCGTCGTTTTGGCAATAGGGTGTAGAAGGAGCGGATGCTCCGTAAATCGAAGAACAACCTGTTGCATTAGCAACCATCATTCGGTCGCCAAAAAGCTGTGTGATTAACTTGATATAAGGGGTTTCACCGCAACCGGCACATGCCCCTGAGAATTCAAATAATGGTTTGGCAAATTGTGTATTTTTAATTGCCGCATCTTTTGGCAAAAGTGTGTCTTTGTATGTAACCTTGTTTGCCAGGTAGTTCCAGTTTTCCACCTCGATCATCTGACTTTCTAAAGGTTTCATGATGAGTGCCTTTTCTTTGGAAGGACAAACATCAGCACAGTTTCCGCAACCGGTACAATCAAGAACTGAAACCTGCATTTTGTATTGCAGTCCGGCTAATGATTTCCCATTAGCAGCAACAACAGGAGCCCCTTTTGGCATGCCTTTCATCTCTTTCTCATCTAAAAGAAACGGACGTATAGAAGCGTGAGGACAAACATAAGAGCACTGGTTACATTGAATACAATTTGCCGACTGCCATTCGGGAACATTTACTGCAATACCTCTTTTTTCATACTGTGTAGTACCGGCCGGAAATGTTCCGTCTTCGCGACCTAAGAACGCGCTAACGGGCAAATCATCACCCTTTAGTTGATTGATAGGTTCTACAACATTTTTAATAAAATCAGGCAAGTCCCTTGAGTCGGTTTCTTTGTCAATACTGATTTTCGACCAGCTTGCAGGAACTTCAACTTTCACAACTTCACCACCTCTGTCGACTGCAGCATTGTTCATCGCGATGACCTCCTCACCTTTACGACCGAATGATTTAATAATAAACCTCTTCATTTCCGTAACAGCCAACTCATAAGGAATTACATTGGCAATTTTAAAGAAAGCCGCCTGCATAATTGTATTGGTGCGATTACCAAGTCCGATTTCCTCGGCAACTTTTGTTGCATCAATGATATAGAAATTGATATTATTCACAGCAAGGTATTTCTTCATCGAATCAGGTAGCTTTTCCTGAGCTTCCTTTGCATCCCATGAACAGTTTAAAAGGAACATTCCTCCCTTCTTTAGTCCTTTCAGCATATCGTATTTATAGATATAGGAAGGAACATGACAGGCTACCAAATCTGGAGTTCCGACAAGATAAGGAGCTCTGATGGGTTGATCACCGAAACGAAGGTGGGAAGTGGTTATACCGCCCGACTTTTTGGAATCGTAAGCAAAATAAGCCTGACAATATTTATCGGTTGATTCGCCAATAATCTTGATGGAGTTTTTATTCGCTCCTACTGTTCCATCGGAACCAAGCCCGTAGAATTTAGCCTCATAAGTGCCTTTTTTTACCACTGAAATTTCAGGTAATATGGGAAGAGACAGGAAGCTGACATCATCAACAATACCAACAGTGAACCTATTTTTGGGTTCTTTCATTTTCAGGTTATCGAATACCGATAACATCATTGCAGGTGTGGTATCTTTTGAACTGAGACCATATCTTCCACCCACGATAACCGGAGAATTTTCCCTCCCGTAGAAAAGATCGCGAACATCAAGATACAATGGTTCTCCGTTTGCACCGATCTCTTTAGTTCTGTCAAGAACAGTAATCCTCTTTACGGTTTTTGGCAATACTTTAAAGAAATATTTTCCTGAGAAAGGACGATAAAGGTGAACAGAGATTAAACCTACTTTTTCACCTTTTTCAACCAACATGTCTATTACTTCCATTATGGTTTCAGTAATTGAACCCATGGCAATTATAATGTTTTCGGCATCTTTAGCTCCATAATAGGTAAAAGGATGGTATTCACGGCCTGTCATTTTTGTGATCTGCTGCATGTAGTTCTCTACCAGGTCGGGTACTCCTTCATAAAAGCCATTAGCGGCTTCCCTTGACTGGAAATAGATATCAGGATTCTGAGCAGTACCCCGGGTTACGGGATGTTCAGGATTAAGTGCCCTATCACGGAATGCTTGTACAGCTTTAATATCGAGCATAGAAGATAATTGATCCATACCGGGACATTCTACTTTCTGAATTTCGTGGGAGGTTCTGAAACCATCAAAGAAATGCAGGAATGGGATCCTTGATTTAATGGCCGCCAGGTGGGCAATTCCAGCCAGGTCCATGATCTGTTGAACACTACCGGTAGCCAGCATAGCGAAACCGGTCTGGCGGGTGCTCATGACATCACTGTGATCGCCAAAGATTGAAAGCGCCTGAGCAGCAAGACTTCGTGCAGAAACGTGGAATACTGCAGGTAAAAGCTCGCCGGAAATTTTGTACATATTAGGGATCATAAGCAATAATCCCTGGGAAGCTGTATATGTTGATGTCAGCGCTCCACTCTGCAATGAGCCATGAACAGCGCCGGATGCTCCTCCTTCAGATTGCATTTCAGCCACTTTTACAACCTCACCAAAAATGTTCTTTTTACCAAAAGCAGCCCATTCATCAATGTACTCTGCCATGGTTGAAGAAGGTGTGATAGGATAAATAGCAGCTACTTCGCTAAACATATATGCAATATATGCTGCTGCATAGTTTCCATCACAGGTCACAAAATTCTTTTTATCAGCCATTTCAGTATATTATTATATTAAGTAGTTATAAAACAATTAATTATCTCAAAAAGAAATGAATTACAAAATTACTATAATTGCTGGTATTTTTTAAGAAAAAAAGAATGGAATGGCTTATTCATATTGAATTCAAATAAGAGAAAACTATTCATAAATTTAACAATTTGGTAATTCGTCAATAATTCCCCTAATCAGTTAAATTTTCCCAGAACACCAATCAGTTTATGCTTTGCTAATTACCGAATTAATTTCTGGTGTGCCATTCAATTATTAAATATAAAGCATAAAAAAACCCTCTGCTAATGCCGAGGGTTTTTAAATAACTTCGATTCGAAATCTTTTAAAAAAGTTCAAGACCTATTCACTATTCATCGAAATAAGGAACTCTTCGTTCGTGTCGGTTTTCGACATACGGTCGGAAATGAAGTCCATTGCTTCGACAGAGGTCATATCGGACAAATAGTTTCTTAAAACCCATATTTTATTAAGTGAATGTTTATCAAGCAACAGATCTTCGCGGCGGGTACTGGAAGCATTAATGTCAACAGCCGGCCATACACGCTTATTGGCAAGTTTTCTGTCGAGCTGCAATTCCATATTGCCGGTTCCTTTGAATTCTTCGAAAATCACATCATCCATTTTTGAACCTGTTTCCGTAAGAGCAGTTGCGATGATGGTTAGTGATCCACCGTTTTCAATATTTCTGGCCGCTCCGAAGAAACGTTTTGGTTTATGGAGCGCGTTTGCATCAACTCCCCCGGAAAGAACCTTACCGGATGCAGGTGCAATGGTATTGTAAGCCCGCGCAAGACGGGTAATAGAGTCGAGCAGAATCACAACATCATGCCCGCATTCTACCATTCTTTTTGCTTTTTCGAGAACAATATTAGCAACCCTTACATGTCTTTCTGCAGGTTCATCAAAAGTTGATGATACAACTTCACCATTTACGTTACGGGCCATATCAGTAACTTCTTCAGGTCTTTCATCCACTAATAAAATGATAAGGTAAGCTTCAGGATGGTTGGCAGCAATAGCGTTTGCGATATTCTGGAGTAACACGGTTTTCCCGGTTTTCGGCTGGGCAACAATTAATCCCCTCTGTCCTTTTCCAATGGGAGCAAACATATCTACCACCCTTACAGAAAGGTTATTATGACCAGGGCCAACCAATCTGAATTTTTCATTAGGAAATAAGGGAGTAAGAAAATCGAACGGGATACGATCGCGGATAAAATCAGGAGTGCGTCCGTTAATTTCTTCAACTTTAATGAGAGGAAAATACTTTTCACCTTCCTTGGGGGGGCGAATGGTTCCTTTAACATTATCACCGGTTTTTAATCCGAAGAGTTTAATCTGGCTTTGGGAAACATAAATATCATCCGGGGAATTCAGGTAATTGTAATCAGCTGATCTGAGGAATCCATAGCCATCTGGCATTATTTCAAGAACACCGGAAGAAACAATTATTCCTTCAAAATCATAACGATCATTCTGTCTTTTTTCGGGTCTCTCTCCCCGTTCAGGTCTATCGGGTCTTTCAGCCCTTTCGTGCCTGACATTAGGATCCTGATTTTCGTTTCTGTGTTTTCTTTCTTCACGTGAGAAAGTAGTGTCCTGGTTCCCGTTATAAGGTTTTCTTTCTTCAACCTGTGTATTTTGATCTGGTTTGAAAATCTCTGCAGCTGGAACCTCTGCTGTCAGGTCATCGCTTTCAATAACAGGAATATCAGGTAATTTTACAGATTCCTGAGCACGACTGTCAAGCTGTGCGGAGCGATCCGGTTTAACAAAACGGGGTTTTTTGAAATCTTTTTTAGGTCCTTGCTGAGGATTCGTCCTGTTTTCCGGATTCCTTCTCTTGTAATCCCTTGGCCTGTCGTCCTTTACCCTTTCAGAGGTTGAGGGAGGGCTGTTTCGTGGTGAAGATTCCTTTTTTGTTGACTTAGCTTCAGAGACAGTAATGGCCTGCTGATCAAGGATTTTGTAAACGAGTTCCTGCTTTTTAAAGGACTCAACTCGTTTAATTTTTAATTCTTTTGCTACTTCTCTGAGTTCCGGAAGAAGCTTCTTATTCAATTCAAGAATATCGTACATGTGTAGTTAAAGTGAGGAAATTAAAAATATTAAGGTATATAATGCACTTAGCGGAATCATAAAATGATTACAAATTGATCTAAAGTAAGGGAAATGAATGAAATAGTTAAATAGGGTATGGAAATTCTATGCAATATTAACTGATTTACACATGAATACCAAATTTTTTTTATTTTTATCAAACTAATAGTAACGAAATGGAGCCTGAAGTTTGGAATACATATAATACCCGGAGTTTGGGGAATTTAGAATACATGAGGGTTAAATCAGGGATTTTATGTAAGGTGTTGTATCATTGTCTAATTATTATTTTACGCTTCAGCATCTTTATCCAGATAATTT
>CAYGFI010000130.1:0-13812 GCA_964349045.1 uncultured Chitinophaga sp. | reverse complement strand
ACTATCTTCACTTTTTTAAAATGTACCCGGATAATGAGCAAAAATAAAAGACAAAACAAGGAAGTTTCAATTTCGACAGAAAAAAATCACTCATGCCGGTTTATTTTCACTCCCGGAAAAAGCCATTATGATAACCTCAGGATACTTGATGAATCAATTAAGCGCCTTAAAAAAGAGTTCCTGGATCTTTCATCTTTTTATATTCTCGATACAGATGAATCCCACTTAAGCAAACTATTGGAAACTAAAAAGGATGTGTTGACTTCTCTGGTTCTACCCACTGTCAGGTTCATCCAAAATAAATCTGAAATTAAGCAAGAGCCTTTAACTTCCGGGAAAAACAACATATGCGTCTGGTTAAACCTCGAGGGATTGGCGCTCCCCATTAATTTCAATATGTTTTTCCACTCTGATGTAGCAAATCCCTCCGAAAATGAGTGCCATTTAATAACCTGGGAGGATGAAGAATCTTCACACACAGAGGGTTGGCTTTTGCACTCTCAGACATCAGATTTTCTGATGGAGCAACCGGTTTTTTCGAAAAAACCAGGTCTTAAGGAGTTTAACTGGTATCTCCGACAAAATTTATTATTACAGAAATTTCAGACCTTTCAGCATCCTTCTCCTTATCAGCAAAATAACTTACTCACAAATTTCAATTTCAATCCTGCATCATTCATAAAACGCTGGATGGAATGGAATATATTAAGTGCCGTTCGAAAGCCTTCCAGAACAACTCTCCCATCAATACTTTCCAATCCACCCCTTAGCCGCTTGATTTTTGTGTTAATTGCTTTGCTAACTCTGGTATTTCTTCCACTAATCAGCTTCAATGCAGGCATTTCAGGGGATGAGGAGAAACACTATAACCAGGCAGAAAAAGTATATAATTATTTTATCAGCGACGGAAAAGACACTACCTGTCTTAGTGATGAAAAATATAAATTGAATTATTACGGACAGTCCTTCGATCTTTTCACTTTTATTATTATCAAAAAATTTAACATCGAAAAGATCTATGAGGCAAGACATGTCATGAATGGCACAGTAGGTGCCGCTGCTATTCTTTGCAGCGGTTTGCTTGCCAGACTGATCATGGGAAATATTGCAGGAATTATTACAATGCTTTTATTGATCTTTTCACCGGGTTACCTTGGACATGCAATGAATAATCCATTGGATATACCCTTTGCGTTCGGGTACATCTTTACCCTTCTTCATCTGGTAAGGTTTCTGAAGAGGTTGCCCGTAATTAATTACGGTATTGCAGTATTGATCTTACTTGGTATTGCATTCACAATTAGCATCAGGATCGGAGGCTTGTTGTTAATACCTTATATTTTCTTGTTTAGCGGATTGTATATGCTTTTTTTCCGCATGCCCTGGAAAAACTTCACCAAACCCTGGTTTCGACTGGCCTGGAAAGGCATCCTTGTTCTGACAGGAATTTCCGTTCTGTCATTTTTCCTGAGCATTTTACCCTGGCCATATGCATTGCAGAAACCCCTGAAGAATCCCTTTGAGGCAATGAAAATAATGGAAAATATCACTGTTGCGCTCAGGGTTATGTTTGATGGAAAAATCATCTGGTCCGATAACCTTCCCGCTGTTTATATTCCAAAGAGCATAATACTTTCAATCCCTTTAATTGTTATAGCAGGATTTGCTGCGGCCTTTCTTTTTATCCGTAAAAACCGGAATGCTTTCTGGATCTTTTTCCTGTTATTCATTGTGGCGTTCCCGGTTGTTTATATTATTTATAAAGAATCGAATGTTTACGGGGCATGGAGACACCTGCTGTTTATTTATCCCCCTATGGTAGTTATGGCAGGTCTTGGTATGCATTCTATCCTGAATATTTCGAAAAATATTTATTTCCAGGGAGCAATAATCCTGGTTTTTATTGCAGCCATTGTTAATCCCGCATCTCATATCGTAAGGAACTATCCCAACCAATACATTTATTTTAATGAAATTGCCGGAGGAGTCAGAAAAGCTTATAAAAAATATGAGACAGACTATTACATGGTTAGTCTGAAACAGGGTACAGATTGGTTAATACAAAATATTGTGAAAAACGCGCCTGTCGGCTCAGCAGATCCTATCAGGATTATTTCCAATGCACCTACCGATATTATGAATTATTATTTCAGAGAATATAAGGAAAAAATTAAACTCCCGTACACCAGGTATTACGACCGCGGAATGCATAATTGGGATTATGCCATATTTTTTTGCAACTATATTGACCCATACCAGATCACCCATAATATTTGGCCTCCCAAGAACACGATATATGCTGTTACAATTGATGGCGTAAAAATCTGCGCGGTGGTGAAAAGGGAAAACAAAGACGATTACCTGGGATTTGAAATGTTTGATGATGCAATCAGAACGCGTAATCCTCTCAAACTGGATGAATCCATCCGCCTGATGGAGAATGCATTGCAATATGATAAGTACAATGAAATTACCTATTTGAATATTGCCCAGGCATATATTTTGAGAGAAGAATTCGAAACGGCCAGAAAAAAGCTTGGCATGCTTCTAAGTATTTATCCGAATTATGAAAAAGCAATTAACCTGATTGGGTATTCCTATCTGAATGAAGGTGAGATTCGTAAAGACATGTCAAAAATCGAAAGAGCCATTTCCCTCTTTAATGAGACCATCAGGATTAATTATAAATTTGCCGGGGCCTATCATAATCTCGGTCTTGCTTCTTTGATTAAAGGAGATGATACAGAAGCCTTCAGATATTTCCAGATGTCTATTGATAATAACCCCGCCGCGCGTGACTCATATTATATGATAGCGAATATATTTGAAAAAAGAGGAGATTCAATGAAAGCAAGGGAAATCCGGGAATATGCAAGCCGGTTGTAAACCCGCATAATATTCGTATTTTTGACACTCCATCAAGGAAATATTCTATGAGAATTGCAATAATTTGTGCAGGACCAGCGGGAATAACAGCGGCATATAAGCTCTCGGGGGAAATAAAAAAAGGCAGGATTTCCCAACTCGATGTTTATGAAATCTCGCCTAATATAGGGGGACTTTCAAAATCTCTGGAGATGTGGGGGCAAACGGTTGACCTTGGACCCCATCGTTTTTTTAGCCATGACCCGAAAATCAATAAATTATGGTTGGAAGTCGTGGGAAAAGACTATGATATAGTTAATCGCCAAACCCGGATATTCTATAAAAAAACATTCTTTAATTATCCTATCCAGGCATCCAATGCTCTCAAAGGCCTTGGCATTTTCGAAGCAATACGTTGCGTTTTGAGTTACATGTTGCAACTTATTTTTCCCTATAAAAATACCGATACATTCGAATCCTGGGTGAGCAACCGGTTTGGAAAAAGATTGTACCAGATTTTTTTTAAAACCTATAGCGAGAAACTATGGGGAATCAAGTGCCATGAACTGGATTCTGATTTCGCTGCACAAAGAATTAAAAAACTTTCCCTTTTTGAAGCAATAAAAAATGCACTGTTTCATGGTCGGGAAAATAAACACGCAACACTCGTCGATCAATTTGCCTATCCATTAAAAGGAACCGGATCCGTTTATATGAAAATGTCCGAAAAGATCCTCGAAAACGGAGGACAGATTCACCTGAATACCGGTGTTGAGAAAGTGCTTACCTCCGGAAGGATAATTACAGGCCTGGAGCTGAACAACGGAAAGATCCTGGAATATGACAATGTTATTTCATCCATGCCACTTTCTTTGCTGGTTACCCGTTTACCTGAAACACCTTACAACATAAAAGAACTCGCCCACTCACTGAAGTTCAGAAATACTATCCTGGTGTACCTTGGCATCGACAAAACCAACCTGTTCCCCGATCAATGGTTATATGTTCACTCTGCCGATCTGAAAATGGGTAGAATTACAAATTTCAGGAATTGGGTTCCAGATCTGTACGGGAATAAAACAGAAACTATACTTTGCCTCGAATACTGGTGCAATTTTGAAGATCCTGAATGGCAAATGGATGACCCATCCTATATTGCACTTGGAACAGAGGAGATTTCGAAAACAGGGCTCATCGGCGCAGGTAAAGTAATTTCAGGTAAGGTAGTTCGGATTCCCCGCTGTTATCCTGTATATTTCAAGGGATACAAAGAAAAACTAAAACCGATAGAAGAATATCTCAATACTATCGAAAACTTACAAGTCATTGGCAGATATGGAGCATATAAATATAACAATCAGGATCATAGCATTTTAATGGGAATAGTATCTGCTGAAAATGTTTTCGCTGAAAAGAAAAATAATCTCTGGAACATCAATACCGATTATGAGGTTTACCAGGAATCGAGTGTTATTACAAAAACCGGACTTGTGAATACTAATGTGTAATTCGAGAAATGAAGAATAAGTATTGAGTTTTGAATTTCGTGATACGTAACTCGAAAAAATCATTTAAGGAGTTACTATTTTCCTTATGATTTATATAAAGTCATGAATACCTTTTATCTATAATCCCCGTTCATATTATGCATTTGTTTATCTTTGTGCAGATTAATCAATCATCAATTTATGAATTTTCTTAAGTTTCTGTTTTCCCGGTTATTCCTTAAAAATCTACTGATCGCTCTCGGTATTACAATTTTTCTGATGATCGCAACCTTAATCTGGTTAAAGATTTTTACTCACCATGGCCAGGCCCTGACCGTCCCTGATCTTACCGGACTAAGTCTCGAAGAAGTTGATGAAGTTACCAGGGCAAAGAAAATCAGGTATAATGTTACTGACTCGGTATTTTTCAGGGAATTACCCAGGGGAACGGTAGTGAAGCAGAATCCACGGCAAGGAATGAAGGTAAAAACTAACCGTACCATTTACCTCAGCATGAATGCCATGAATCCCGAGAGAGTTACAATGCCTACTGTTACTGGTGTTTCTTTACGACAAGCCAGGGCAATTCTGGAAACTTATGGATTGAATCTGGGTAAAATATCCTATAAACCTGATATTGCCATAAATAATGTTTTACAGCAAATGATCGATAATACAGAAGCACTGCCGGGAAGTATGGTTATCAAGGGATCTGCAATAAACCTGGTTCTGGGGCGCGGTCTTAGTGATCAGACAACCATGGTGCCAAACCTCGTTGGAATAGATGTCTTAACGGCAAAAGAACTCCTTGCCGACCGTTACTTAAACTATGGCGCCATAGTTTATGATAACTCAATTGCAACCGGCAGGGATACTATATTTGCATTTGTTTGGCGACAAAGACCCGATGTATCGGAAGGGGTCAGACTGCAGCTTGGCTCGAATGTGGATATCTGGATTACAGTCGATTCAACTAAATTACCTCAGCCTGATTCTCAAACAATAGAAGAAATGTATTATCCGGATGAGGAAAATTTCTAAAATAGCATTCACCTTTTTTGTATTCAGCGGTCCGTTGACCCTTTCATCACAGGAAATTGTAAGCGGGCTCCAGGGGAATCCTGTTGCTGAAAAGTATTATTCAGAATTGCAGACTTCCAAAAAAACTGATATAGTACCCGATACCATTGAGCTGCCATTTATTGATGATTTTTCTGATTCAGAGGTTGAGCCCAAACCAAGCCTTTGGTCCGATAATTACGCATTTATTAATAACACTTATGCCATTTACCCTCCGACAGTAGGAGTTGCCACACTTGATGCCCTGGATTATAATGGGTCACACTACCCGGAAGCAGGTTCATTCACTTACCAGGCGGATTACCTGACTTCTCAACCAATAAATCTTAATTATTCCCCTTCTGATAGTATTTACCTTAGTTTTTATTTTCAACCCGGGGGATTAGCTGAACCGCCTGAAACCGGTGATAGCCTGATACTCGAGTTTTATTCTGTCGATAATCTTACATGGGGGAAAAAATGGTCGGCGGCAGGAATTAACTCCGCGGGAGAATTTAAACGAATAATGATAAAAATTGATGAGCCGGAATATTTAAAGAAAGGGTTCCGGTTCAGATTCAGAAATTTTGCCAGTCAGCTGGCGAATTCCGACAGGTTGGATATGAGAGCAAACGTTGACCTTTGGCATATTGATTATATAAAACTCGACAGAAACAGATTGATTTCAGATACCGTACTCAGAGATGTAGCTTTTTTAGAACCGGTGAAAAGTCTTTTAAAAGAATATTCTTCTTTACCATGGCCTCATTTTTTAGCTGCTTTTAATACACAAAGGGCTGCATTTATTGAGGTGGTTATCCGGAACTACGACAGTATTTCCAGAAACGTTGGAACCGTTCTTGAAATCAGGGATTTACTAAGGTCAAAACCCGTTTATAAAATTTCTCCTTTAAAAAACGATATTTCTGCAGGTGATAGCATCCATTACAAATATTCCTATAACTACCCCTTCGATTTTGCTGCCATTGATTCCGGAGCTTTTGAAATCAGAACAATTATACAAACTGATTTATTCGACTTCAAACCCAACGATACACTCAATTACATCCAAAAATTCTACGATTATTATGCCTTGGACGATGGTACCGCCGAAGCAAGCTACGGATTACGCGGTTCCGGAACAAAGGATGTTTCATCCGCCCTTAAATATAATTCGTTTGTTGGGGATTCACTCCGGGCTATCGATATTTATTTCGTGCAGATTGTAGATTCGTTAAACCTCGGTTATTACTTCTATTTAAATGTGTGGACAGACAACAACGGTAAACCGGGAATCAAAGTTGTTGACCAGATTGGCATGCGCCCCGAATATACTGATAAACTCAATAAGTTCCACAGATATGAACTTGATTCTCCCGTTTTTATTCAGGGTACCTTTTATATTGGTTTTACACAAACAGTGGAACGTCTTTTAAATGTAGGTCTCGACATGAACCAGTCTAACAAACCGCGAATTTTTAATAACCTGAATAACGGCCAATGGCAGACTACAGTTATTATACCAGGGACTCCGATGATGCGTCCTGTATTCCGTCAGAATGCCCTTGTGCAGATTGCGGAATTACACGCAACACCCATGATCACTGCTTATCCAAATCCTGCTGATGATTATGTAAGGATATCCCTTGAGAAAACTTATCTGAATTCACAATTCAATAAACTGGAAATCATCGATATCAGCGGAAGAATAATAAGAACCATAAATCCTGACCGGGAAGTCGTTATTAATACCACAGACATGGATAATGGATTGTACTTCATTCGGATGAATTATCCTTCTTCAGGAAAAAGCAGCACGATAAAAATAATTATAAACCATTAGGGGATGACCGACAGGATTATTGACGATGAACTCATAGACAGTGAGCTTTACGAGCATTTCCGTTTTGTAGCTGACCCGGGACAGAGTCTTTTACGTATTGATAAATTCCTGGTTAACCGCCTTGAAAATACTTCCCGAAGCAGGATCCAGGCTGCTTCTGAAGCAGGTAATATATTGGTAAACGATTTTTCGGTGAGATCCAGTTACAAGGTAAAACCAGGTGATACTATCACCATTGTATTACCCGAGCCACCTCGCGAAATTGAACTTCTGCCCGAAAATATACCACTTAATATAGTTTTTGAAGATGATCATCTGATCATTGTCAATAAAAAACCAGGGATGGTTGTCCACCCCGGGTATGGAAACTACACGGGAACTCTGATTAATGCATTGATGTATCACCTGCGTGATAATCCCTTGTTTCAATCGGGGGAACAAAGACCCGGACTCGTTCACAGGATTGATAAAGATACATCGGGTTTGCTTGTAATAGCCAAAACTGAGCTGGCAATGAATAAGCTGGCCCTGCAGTTTTTTAACAAAACCAGTAAAAGAAACTATGTTGCTCTGGTCTGGGGAAATTTGGAGGAAGATGAGGGAACCATTTCAGGAAACCTGGGCAGAAATCCCAAAGACCGGAAGAAGATGCATGTTTTTGCAGACAGTTCTGAAGGCAAACATGCTATTACTCATTACAAAGTGCTCGAGCGGTTCGATTATGTAAATCTCGTGGAATGCAGGCTGGAAACCGGGCGTACACATCAGATCCGTGTTCATTTTCAATATATCAAACATCCCGTATTTAACGACCCCGAATATGGAGGGAACCGGATTCTGAGGGGAACAACATTTACCAAATACAGGCAGTTTATCCAAAATTGTTTTAAAATCCTGCCCAGGCAGGCGCTTCACGCCCGATCACTGGGATTCGTGCATCCCACCACAGGAAAAAATGTTTATTTTGAATCCGAAATTCCTGACGATATGCAAACTGTTATTGAAAAGTGGAGAAGGTATGTTTCAGGCAGAGATAACCAGGATTCACTTGAGGAATAATGATTTATAAGAAAATATTATTGTCTGATGAGAAAGTTGGAATATCAAACATATAAGGAGAAACAAAAAACCTTATCTTTATATTACATATAAAACATATGCCAAGGAATATTGCAATAGTTGGAGGAGGAGACTCTTCCGAATACGTGGTCTCAGTGAAAAGCGCAGCTCAGATATTTGAGCTTATCAATAAAAAGAAATACAATCCATTCCCGGTAACAGTGCAAGGTACGGAGTGGTTTGCTAAGATGCCTGATGGAACAGATACTCCGGTTGACCTTAGAGATTTCAGTATTTCTCCGAACGGAGGGAAAATTCGATTTGAATATGCCTTCATTATTATTCACGGTACTCCAGGTGAGAACGGAAAACTTCAGGCATATCTTGATATGCAGAAAGTTCCTTACAGTACTTCTTCCGTATTATCTTCGGCGCTAACCTTCAATAAATATGTCTGCAAAATTTATTTGAAAAACTTTGGGGTAACAACAGCAGAAGCAATCCTTATTAATAAATACAGAGAGTTTACAAACGAAGAAATTATCGACAAAGTCGGTCTCCCCTGTTTTGTGAAACCCAATAATGGAGGATCAAGTTTCGGAACATCCCGTGTAAATAAAGCTGATGAGATGGAACGCGCAATAAATGAGGCTTTTAAGGAGGATGATGAAGTAATTATTGAATCATATGTTAAAGGCACTGAACTTAGTTGCGGATTGGTAAAAACACGTGAAGAAGAAATTATTTTCCCAATCACAGAGATAGTATCAACTAACGAGTTTTTTGATTACGAAGCTAAATATACCGAAGGCAAAGCCGAAGAGATAACCCCGGCAAGAGTTTCAGAAGAAATTGCCAGGCGTTGCAGACAGATGGCTTCCGAAATTTATGATCATTTGAATTGCAGGGGTATTGTTCGTGTTGATTTTATCGTAAGAGGGAACCAGGTATTTTTTCTGGAGCTAAATTCCATTCCCGGAATGAGTAAGGAAAGCATTGTACCTAAACAGATACGAGCCATGGGATTAAGAGTGGAAGATATAATCGACAAAGTTATTGAAGATACATTCCTGTAAAATCGAATTCAAGGATTTACCCCCTTTCAATTTCAACCAGAATATCATCTTTCATCACTGAGTCATTCTGTCTTACAAAAACTTTCTTTACTTTTCCTGAAACATTAGTCAGAATTTCATTCTGCATTTTCATAGCTTCAAGAATTATGATGGCTTCACCCTGCTTGATTTCAGAGTTTTCTTCCACCAAAATATCGAGGATTTTTCCAGGCATTGGCGCAATGATTTTTTCAACCTTGGAAATGGATGCACTTTTGCTCAGATATTTACGCCGTTTAAAAGATATGGGAGTCTCGATAGAGAAATAGTACCATACCCCATTGACCATAATAGTATACTTATTCTGGTTTTTTTCAAGGATATCGACCTGGTACTTATGATTTTTATAAATCAGGTAACTGAAACCGTCCGGATCTTCAAATATCCGGATATCCATTTTTTTCCCTTTAATCTTAACAATTACATCAAGAGGATTTACAATCTCAAAATTTCTTTTACCATCACCACAGGCAATAAAGACATCTTTTGTAGTTTTCCCGTTGGATTCTTTCATTTCCGGATACTTAAATTATAATGATTTTAATCTCTTATTCAAAATCCATGGATTCATGTGTTTCCCTTTTTCAAAATCCACAGTTTTGTCTTCGTCATATTTCAGACTTCGGGCAAAATCGTAAGTTGCAAAGTAGGCGGCAAGAATTTCAGCTTCTTTATCCTGTACATAATGGATTTTCATTTCCCTTTGCAGGAAAGAAGTATCGTATTTCCCTTTTTTAAAGTTACTGTTATTTAAAACAGCTTTACAAAATGGAATTGTTGTTTTAAGCCCTTTAATCCAGAGCTTTCTAAGTGCATTGGCCGAGTACTGAATTGTTTTCTCCCGGGTTTCTCCATGAACAATTAGTTTTGCTATCATAGAGTCAAAATAGGGTGTAATAATAGCCCCCTCCTGGATGCCAGAGTCGATCCGAATATTTTTGCTTTTTGGAAGAGACATTTTCTCAATAATCCCCAGACTTGGCGAAAAGCCTGCCTGAACATCTTCAGCGTTGATCCTGAATTCAATTGCCCAACCATTGAATTGCACATCCTTTTGTTTCAGTGGGAGTGGCTCGTCCTGTGCTATACGTATTTGAAGTTCAATGAGATCAAGGCCTGTAACCATCTCCGTAACAGGATGTTCAACCTGGATCCGGGTATTCATTTCCATAAAATAAAACTTATTATCAGAATCGAGCAAAAACTCAACAGTTCCCGCGCTATAATAATCAACTGATTTTGCAATATTAATAGCTGCTTTACCCATTTTTAACCTAAGCTCATTATCCAGTGCCGCCGAAGGAGATTCTTCTATAAGCTTCTGATGCTTCCTTTGTACTGAGCACTCTCTTTCACCCAGGTGGATTAAGTTTCCATGCTTATCACCAAAAACCTGGAATTCTATATGACGGGGATTACGAACGTATTTTTCAACAAAAAGAGAGGGATCATTAAATGCTTTCGCTGCTTCGGAACTGGCCATTTTGAACATTTTATCGAGTTCCTTTTCGCTTTCCACAATTCTCATACCTCTTCCACCTCCGCCAGAAGCGGCTTTAAGTATAACAGGATAACCGATTTTATCCGCAATGAGTTTTGCCTCCTGAGAGTCTTTCACATCGCCCAGACTGCCTCCCAAAAGCGGAATCTTGTGCTTTCGTGCTAATTGTTTGGCTATGGTTTTATTACCCATTTTAAGAATGGCATCCGGTGAAGGACCAATGAAAATAATTTTTTCATCTTCGCAGCGTTGAGCAAAAACAGGGCTTTCAGCAAGGAATCCATAACCCGGATGAACTGCGGATATTTTGTGGACTTTAACTGCCCTGACAATTTTTTCAATGTCAAGGAATTCAGGAATTTCCTCTGAATGGTCAGTAAAGTCAATCACATGATCTGCCACACTCAGGTAAAGGGCGTTAGGTTCCTTGGATGTTTTGATTACCCATGTTTCAATACCCATGAGTTTTGCAGTCTGCATAATCCTGATTGCAATTTCTCCACGGTTCGCAATAAGTAAACTATTTATTTTCATACAAGGAATTTATAACGGGATATTACCGTGTTTTCTTGAAGGAACGTTTACGTGTTTGTTTTCCAATGCTTCAAAAGAGGAAATCAGTTTTTTACGTGTTATAGAAGGATCAATTACCTCGTCAATAAAACCTTTTTCATCGGCAATATAGGGATTGGCAATTTCATTCCGGTATTTTGCTGCTAATTCTTTCTTAAGTTTAGCGGGATCATCGGATTCAGATAATTCCTTTCTATAAAGTATGGCAACCGCACCTTCAGGGCCCATAACTGCAATTTCAGCTGTAGGCCAGGCGTAATTAAAATCCCCGCCAAGGTTTTTACTGTTCATAACACAATATGCACCACCGTAGGATTTTCTGAGGATAATAGTTATTCTGGGGACAGTTGCATCAGCAAACGCATATAGGAGTTTGGCCCCATGTCTGATAATTCCGTTATGCTCCTGATCCACACCAGGCAAAAAGCCCGGGACATCTTCAAGTGCAAGAAGCGGAATATTAAATGAATCGCAGAATCTTACAAAACGCGAGGCTTTCATAGATGAGTTTATATCTAGTGTACCTGCAAGTACTTTTGGCTGGTTGGCAACAACTCCAATAGTTTTGCCATCTAATCTGCAAAATCCGATTACAATATTCTGTGCAAATAACTCAGAGATTTCATAAAAACTGCCTTTATCAAAAATCAGGTTAATGACATCCTTTACATCATAAGGTTTGTTGGTATCGTCAGGAACAACGTCGCGTAATTTTTCATCAGTATCCTTTTGTTCCTCAGCCATACAAATATAAGGTGAGTTTTCAAGATTATTGGAAGGGAGATAAGATAATAATTTTCTAACTCCCAACAAGGTGTTTTCTTCATCATCATATATCATATTTGCCACCCCGCTCTTTCTGGCATGGACTTCGGCGCCACCCAGGTCCTCAAAGCTGACATCCTGATTTAATACTTCTTTAACTACATTTGGACCTGTCACAAACATATGACTGGTTTTGTTGATCATAAAAACAAAATCAGTAATGGAGGGAGAATAAACGGCCCCGCCAGCAGCTGGTCCCATGATAACTGAAATCTGAGGGATTACTCCTGAAGATTGTACGTTTCTGTAGAAAATACCGGCATAACCGGCCAGACTGGCTACCCCCTCCTGTATTCTTGCTCCTCCTGAATCGATGAGCCCGATAATCGGCGCACCCATTTTGAGAGCCATATTTTGAATTTTAATGATTTTGGCAGCATGGACAGCGCCGAGTGAGCCTCCCATAACATTAAAATCCTGGGCATAAGCGAATGCAAGCCTTCCACTAATTTTACCATGTCCTATTATCACTCCGTCACCAAATGTATGGGTCATCCTTCCAAAACCCTTCTCTATGGCGGCTGGCGTCACAAACGCATCTATTTCCTCAAAAGTTCCCTTGTCAAAAAGTATCAGGATACGCTCATAAGCCAGTAATTTCCCTTTTGAATGCTGTTTCTCCGCTGCCTCTTTACTGTTTTGCTTCTTGTACTTATGAAGTCTTTCCTGGAACTTGGTGAAATTTCTTCCGTTTATGTCCATATTCTTATGGTTTCGATTAACCTGAATCTGATAAAAGCAGTGTACAACATTATTCCAAATTTTTCATGCTGATATAATACCTTTATCGCAAAACATGACAAAAGTCAATCTTTTTTAACCCTGCAAATGTAAGAATAAAATTAAATTTTAGAATTTCTATTGTGGCTAATCTTTAATTGGCTCGCTATTTTCCTGTCATTCAATAATTTGCAAGCTAATCATTTTTCAACTATCTAAAGATACTTAAAAATCTTCAATTGTCAATAAACTGAGTTTCAACTTTATAAATATCTTTTATATTGAAGTGGGTACTGTCAAAATTAAACGCAGGACAAATTTTCATCTGTCCTGCGAAACCAAAAAATAAACGAATAACCCCAATTAACTATCCGATTCGGAAACCCAATAGTTATGCCTTATCGTTTCTTGTGGAAAGAAACATTAAATTTTCACATATAATTTCAGTGGAATAACGTTTGATCCCTTCCTTGTCCTCATAACTGGAGGTTTGTATTTTTCCTTCAATATACAAGGGATCTCCTTTCTTAACATAATTCTTTACCACTTCAGCCCGCTTGTTCCAGACTGTAATTCTGTGCCATTCAGTTTTTTTTACCTCCTTCCCTTCCTTATCAGTGTATTCTTCACTGGTTGCTAAAGGGAAATGTGCTACCATGAGCTTGTTCTCCAATTGGTTGAACCGTGGAGCTTCTCCAACGTTTCCTACCAGAGTCACTTTATTAATGCCGTTTTTCATAAAAGTAGATTTAACTGGTTTAACAA